>JAVVZC010000035.1:0-9791 GCA_036650755.1 Oscillospiraceae bacterium | reverse complement strand
ACGTTGAAGCGAAACAGGGTGACATCGCCGTCGTGCATGACGTATTCCTTGCCCTCACTGCGGACAAGACCTTTTTCCTTGGCGGCGGACATGCTGCCGCAGGACTTAAGGTCGTCAAAGGCGACGATTTCCGCACGGATGAAGCCACGCTCGAAGTCGGTGTGGATTTTTCCCGCGGCTTGGGGCGCACGAGAGCCTTTTTTGATGGTCCAAGCACGAACCTCGTCGGAGCCGGAGGTCAGGAAGGAGATTAAGCCCAAAAGGCTGTAGGAGCATTGGATAAGCCGATCAAGACCCGATTGGGTCATGCCCAGCTCCTCCATGAACATTGCCTTGTCCTCAGGGTCAAGCTCGCCGATTTCCTGCTCGATTTTTGCGCAGATGGGCAGCACCTGAGAGCCTTCATCTTTTGCAAAGGCTTCGACCCGCTTGTAGTAGTCGCTGTTTTCAAAGCCACTGGTGAAGCCGGCTTCGTCCATGTTCGCGGCGTAGATAACGGGCTTAAGGCTGAGCAGCTCGCTTTCCGCGATAAGCTCCTTGTCCTCGGGGGTGCAGGGGAAATTCCTTGCGCTTTTGCCGTCGTTAAGGTGGGCAAGCAGGGCTTCCATAAGCTCCGCCTCACGGAGGCAGTTTTTGTTGCCGCCCTTGGCTGCTTTTTTTGCCTTGTCAATGCGGCGCTCGACCATTTCCATGTCGGAGAGGATAAGCTCCAGATTGATGATTTCGATGTCGCGGAGGGGGTCACAGCCGCCCTCAACGTGGATCACGTTTTCGTCGTCAAAGCAGCGGACAACATGGATTATGGCGTCCGTCATGCGGATGTTTGAGAGGAATTTGTTGCCCAGCCCCTCGCCCTTGGAGGCACCGCGGACAAGCCCCGCAATGTCCACAAATTCGATGATGGCGGGGGTGTATTTTTTTGGGCTGTAAAGCTCCGCCAAAAAGTCCAAGCGGGCGTCGGGTACGGCAACGGTGCCCACATTGGGGTCGATGGTGCAAAAGGGGTAGTTTGCGCTCTCCGCGCCCGCGTTTGTGATTGCGTTGAAAAGGGTGCTTTTGCCAACATTTGGCAAGCCGACAATGCCAAGCTTCATGATTTCGTTCCTGCTTTCTCTTTTAAAAGAGGGCGGGAGACATTTCCCGCCCTCCGTTATTTATGAATTGTGGTTTTCGTCCGTTTCGTCATGGGTTTCAGCTTCGGGGGCTGTGAATTCGGCTTTTATTTCAGCGCCGTTTTCGGAGCGGATTTCGGGAACTTCCGCTGTTTCTTCAACAGGCTCCGGCTCCTTGATTTTTTCGGGGACATAGCCGTTGTCGCAGAGGAAAACGAAGTCCGCGCCCTCCATGGTTTCGTTGGCGAGAAGGTATTCGGCGGTGTCGATTACTTGCTGGCGATGGAGTGTGAGGATTTCCTCGCACTTTTGTCCCGCTTCGTCGAACAGCTTTTTGACCTCGTCGTCGATTTCGGAGGCGATTTTTTCGGAATAGCTCTTGGTTTGACCAAAATCACGACCGATAAAGATGCTGTGGTCGGCGCTGTCAAAGGAGATTGGCCCCAGCTTTTCGGAGAAGCCGTATTTGGTGACCATGGAGCGGGCAAGGTTTGTTGCCTGCTGAATGTCGCTGGAGGCGCCGGTGGAGATGTCGTCCAAATTCAGTTGCTCGGAAATTCTGCCGCCAAGGCAGGTGATGATTTCCTCGAACATTTCGCTTTTTGAGGCAAAGGTTTTGTCCTCGGAGGGGCGATAGATGGTCATGCCGCCGGCACCGCCACGGGGGATGATGGTGATGTGGTGAACCGGGTCTGTGTGGTCAAGGTAACGGGAAACAACGGCGTGCCCCGCCTCGTGATAGGCGGTTAGGCGGCGTTCTTTTTCGGAGATTACACGGCTGCGCTTTTCGGGACCCGCCATTACTTTAAGGATGGCTTCGTCGATGTCCGCCATGGTGATAAAGCGGCGGAGACGGCGCACGGCAAGAAGTGCAGCTTCGTTAAGCAGGTTTTCAAGGTCTGCTCCCGAAAATCCGGGAGTGCCCTTTGCGATGGAGTTAAGGTCAACGTCGTCACCCAAGGGCTTGCCCTTTGAGTGGACGGTGAGGATGGCTTCACGTCCCAAAATGTCGGGCAAGCCCACATAGACTGTGCGGTCGAAGCGACCGGGACGGAGAAGGGCGGAGTCCAAAATGTCCGCACGGTTTGTGGCGGCGATGACGATAACGCCGTCGTTGTTGCCAAAGCCGTCCATTTCAACCAAAAGCTGGTTAAGGGTTTGCTCACGCTCATCGTGACCGCCGCCAAGCCCGGAGCCACGCTGGCGACCAACGGCGTCGATTTCGTCGATGAAGATGATGGCGGGGGCAATTTTCTTTGCCTGCTCGAAAAGGTCACGGACACGGGAAGCGCCAACGCCAACATAAAGCTCCACAAAATCGGAGCCGGAGATGGAGAGGAACTGAACGTCCGCTTCGCCCGCGACAGCCTTTGCGATAAGGGTTTTGCCGGTGCCCGGAGGTCCGACGAGGAGAACGCCCTTGGGGATGCGCGCGCCCATTTCGGTGAACAGTGAGGGCTTTTTGAGGAATTGGACGATTTCGTTAAGTTCTTCTTTTTCCTCGTCCGCGCCTGCAACGTCGGCAAAGGTGACTTTTTTCTTTTCGTCGGTGCCAAGGCGCACTCGTGCTTTGCCAAATTTCATGGCACCGCCCATGCCGCCTCCGCCGCCCTTTGTCGCCTTGCTCATCATCACATACCAGAGAATTCCGAAAACGATGATGATGCCGAGATAGGGAAGCATGGAGAGCCACCAAGGAGCGACCCAAGGAGCCTTGTAGTCGTATTCGGTGAGGATGCCATCAGCTTTTTGTTCTTTGATAAGCTCGCCCAAATCGTTGATGAACAGCTGGAGAGACGCAAGGTCGGTGGTGATTTCGCTGGCGTCGTTGTAGGGCTCACGCAGCTTCATGACAAGGGTGTTGCCTGTGGTGGCAAAGGACTCAACCTGCTCGGTTTCGAAAAGGTTGATTACCTCGGAGTATTTGATTTCGACCGCCGCGTTTTTTTGGGAGGTCATTGAAAAAATCGTTGCCAAGAGAATTACTAGAATGAGGACATAGAAGCCCACGTCTCTGGCGCGATTGGGGCCTTTTTTGATAATGAAAATCACTTCCTTTGGGTTTGGTGAGAGAGGCTTTGCCGCCTAAACGGAGTAGATGGCGGGTTTTAGAACGCCGATATAGGGGAGGTTGCGGTATTTTTCCGCATAGTCAAGACCATAGCCCACGACAAAATCGTCGGGGATTTGGAAGCCGGAAAAGTCGGGCTTGATGGGCGCCTTGCGTCTTGCGGGCTTATCCAAAAGCGTGACAAGGGTGATGGAGGCGGGCTTGCGGTTTTGGAGGTAGCCCACAAGGTAGTTGAGGGTGACGCCGCTGTCAAGGATGTCCTCGACAATGATGACGTGGCGACCGGAGATGTCCTCGTTTAAATCCTTGTTGATTTTTACGGCGCCTGTGGAGGTTGTGCCGTTGCCGTAGCTGGAAACTGCCATAAAGTCCATGGAGCACTTAAGGCTTACGTGGCGGATAAGGTCTGCCATAAAAACAAAGCTGCCCTTTAAAACGCCTACGAAAAGGGGTTCCTCCCCACGGAATTTTTCGGAAATTTCACGACCAAGCTCCCCACAACGGGTGCTGATTTGTTCTTCCGTGAGAAGGACCTTTAGTATATCGTTTGTCATTCTTTTTTTGTCTCCCTATTTTTTTATATAACGGTTTTTTTTATAAGAACATCGAAACGCGCTCTGATGGGGTTTAGGAGCGGGATGGTTTTATTTCTATTGAGAGGAGGTCATCGCCGATTTTTGGGGCACAGCGCTCCGCGATGCCGAAGCCGGAAACGGCTATGACGCCAAGCTCGTCGGAAAAAACGGGAATAAGCCCGGAGGCGCTGTCGTTAAGCTTTGCTTCGGAAAAAAGCTTTTTTAGGGTTTTTGTGGAGCCGCGACCCAAAAGACGGATTTTTTCCCCCGGGGAACGTGACTTGACAAATATTTTACCACAGATGCTATCACTTTTAAAGGAAAAATTGTTAAATGAATTATGAATTTCCGTGCAATTTGGAGTTAATTCACAATAAATTTCAATTTGTGCCTCGGGAATGGGCGTAATTGTGCCGGGGCTGAGAATTCTTTCCTTAAGCTTGCCCGAGGAAGGGGGATTGAATACCAGCTTGTCGTAGCTTCGCCCGACTGAAAAGCCGGGAAGGCTGAGGGCGGCGTGGGGATTTTTTGAGGAGGCAAGCTCCCGCAAAGCTTCGATGTGGGTGAAGGATAGGGCCGAGGGGGCGCAGCTTTGGAGCACTCGGGCGGAAATGGAGGGGGGCAGTGCCGAAAGCTTTGAAGCGGGAAGGCTGTTGTTTTTGAAGTTTTCCTCCACAAAGGCTTTGGCGAGGGAGGCAAGATATTCTTCGTCCTGACGCAAAAGCGCCATGCAACGGGCGGAGCTTTCGTCAAAGGCGGGGTTGATTTTTCGGAGGGCGGGGATAACGCTGTGGCGAAGCCTGTTGCGGCTGCAATCGTCAAGGGCGTTTGTGCTGTCCTCAAGGTGGGGGATTTGGTTGTCCTCCAAAAATTGAAGAACCTCCGCTCCCGTGGTTTGTAAAAGTGGGCGGATAAATTTGCCCCGAACGGGGGGGATGCCGCAAAGACCCTTTAGCCCGCTGCCGCGGGAAAGATTGAAAAGCAGGGTTTCCGCGTTGTCATCCGCCGTGTGGGCGGTGGCAATGCGGACAGCGCCGATTTCCTCGGCGGTTTTTTCAAGGAACTCGTAGCGGAGAATGCGGGCGGCTTCTTCGATGCCCAGCCCCTTTTCGGAGGCAAAGGCACGGACGTCGCCCTGACCCAAGTGGCAGGGGATTTTGTGGGTTTTGCAGTAGTCCGCAACAAAGGCTTGGTCACGAAGCGCTTCATCACCACGCAAAAGGTGGTTGAAGTGGGCGCAGTGGACGCCATAGTTGTAGTCCAGCGCCAAGCACAAAAGCTGCTCCAAAAGCGCCATGGAGTCTTTCCCGCCGGAAACGGCGCAAAGGACGATGCCACGGGAGGGGAGCATGTTGTATTTGTCGCAAAAGTCGTTAATTTTCATCTCGGCGTCTTTCTGAGGACACATAGCTTGTGTATTCGGGCAGCCACATAAGGTTGATGGTGCCGGTTTCGCCGTGGCGGTTTTTTAGGACAATTGCCTCGGCGTCGTTGGGGTTTTCGCATTCTTTTTCGTAGTAGCCCTCACGGTAAAGACCGATTACGATGTCAGCGTCCTGCTCGATTGCGCCGGATTCGCGAAGGTCGGAGAGCATGGGGCGCTTGTTTGTGCGGGCTTCGTTTGCGCGGGAGAGCTGGGACAGGCAGATAACGGGGACACGCAGCTCCTTCGCCATGATTTTGAGCATTCGGCTCATGTCGGAAACGGCTTGGGTGCGGCTTTCGCCGGCGTAGCTGTGGCCACTGCCCGCGGATTGCATAAGCTGTAAATAGTCGATTACAACAAGACCCAAATTGTCCAAACGGCGGCACTGGGAGTTCATTTCCGCAACGGAGAGGGTGGGGTTGTCGTCGATAAGGATGTCGGTTTCGCTGATAACGGAGGCGGCGGCGCCGATGCGCTGCCATTCCGTGGGGCTGAGCCTGCCGGTAAGGAGCTTTTGGCTGTCCACCAAGCTCTCCCCCGCAAGCAGGCGGATTGCAAGCTGCTCCCGTGCCATTTCGAGGGAGAAAATCGCCACGGATTGGTTGGAGGTTTTTGCAACGTGGAGGGCGATGTTGAGGGCGATACTGGTTTTTCCCATGCCGGGTCGGGAGGCGACAAGGATTAGGTCGCCCTTGTTAAGACCCAAAATGGTGGCATCCAAATCCACAAGTCCGGTGGTAAGCCCGGGGATTTTTTTGTCGCTGCCCGCGCTTTCGGAAATTTGGTTGTAGACGTCTTGGATGACGTTTGCGATTTTTACAAGACCGCCCACGGTGCGTCCCTGACGGAGAGCATAAATTTTTCGCTCCGCCGCTTCCAGCATTTCGCCTGCCTCGCCCGCGCCCTCGGCGACCATTTCGCTGATGTCACTGCCAACCTTTGAGAGCGCCCGCATAAGGGACTGCTCCCGCAGGATTTCGACGTATTTCATCACGTTTGCGGCGGTGGGGGTGACCTGCATCAGCTCCATAAGGTAGCTTTGGGAGTTGTCGTGGCTAACGCCGCGAATGCGCATTTGGTCAAGCACGGTGATGGGGTCAATGGTGTGACCATAGGCATACATGAAGTAGATGGTGTCGAAAATGTCCCGATTGATTTCGATGTAAAAATCCTCGGCTCGGGTTTTGTAAAGAACGTCGGCAATGCAGGCGGAGTCAATGAGCATTGCGCCGATAACGGCGGCTTCTGCCTCCGCGCTGTGCGGAACTCGCATTCCCATTAGCTCATCCATGTATTGTATGCTCCTTTCGACGGGGAGATTGCCCTTTATTTTTCTTCGGTGACCATTACGTTGATGGTGCCGTAAACTTCAAAGCCCAGCTTGCATTTTATGGAGTAGCTGCCAAATGCCTTGATGGGGTCTGCTTGAACGATTTTGTTTTTGTCGATGATGAGGTCAAATTGCTTTTGGAGACCATCGCTGATTTCCTTTGAGGTGACGGAGCCGAAAAGCTTGCCGCCGGCGCCTGCCTTGGCGGGGATTTTGACGATAAGGCTTTCCAAACGGGCGGCGGTTTCTTGGGCGACTGCCTTGTCGTGGGCAAGCTGATTTGCCTTTGCTTTTTCCTTAAGCTTCATGGCGTTCAGGCTGTCTGCCGTGGCTTCAACGGCAAGCTTGCGGGGGAGAAGATAGTTTCTGCCGTAGCCGTCGGAAACCTCCTTCATCTCGTCCTTTTTGCCGTGACCCCGAACGTCTGTTAAAAATATTACCTTCATTGTGTGTAGTCCTCCTAAAGTATTTTAGTCCGCGAAGTAGTCGTCAATTGCGGCGAAAAGCTTGTTGACGGCTTCCCGAAGGGTGATGTTTTCCATTTGCAGTCCCGCTGCGGATTTGTTGCCGCCGCCGCCCAGTTCTTCCAAAAGAACCTGAACGTTGACGTCGCCTATTGAGCGGGCGGAGACGATTACGCCCCCGGAAACGGTTGGGTAAATGACGAGAGATGCTTGAATTCCGATGATGTTCAGCATTTCGTCCGCCGCCTGAGCGGCAACAATGCGGTCTTGAGGTTCTTCGATGACGGCGATGGCAATGTTGTCTCGGTAGCGCTTGACCTGCTGGAGAATTTTGTAGCGGGCAACGGTGTCGTCAAGTCCGTTTTGGAGAAGCTTTTTCACGGCGGTGGTGTCGGCACCGGCGCGGCGCAGGAAGGCGGCGGCGTCAAAGGTGCGCTCGCCTGTGCGCATTGCAAAGTTTTTGGTGTCCATTACGATGCCCACAAGCATGGCGTCCGCCTCCACACGGAGAATGTCGGACTGCTCCACAAGCTCCTGAACAAGCTCGCAAACAAGCTCGCAAACCGAGGAGGCATAGGGCTCCAAAAAGGTGAGAGCGGCGTTTTGGATGTAGCTTGCGCCACGGCGGTGGTGGTCGATAACCGCAACGCGGTTGCAAGCCATAAGGAGGCTTTGGTCCTCCACCTGTTCGGGACGGTTGGTGTCAACAACCACCAAAAGCGTGCCCCGATTGGCACGGAGAATTGCTTCCTGAGGGGTGATGAAAACGTCGGCGTATTCCTCGGTGGAGCGGAGCTTTGCGATAAGGGTTTGGGCGGCGCTGTTGTTTTCGTCGATAACGATGTGGGTGCGGCAATTGAGCTTTCGGGCGATGCAGCAGATGCCGACGGCGGCACCCACGCAGTCCATGTCGCCGAATTTGTGACCCATGATAAGGGTTTGCTCCGAGGTTTTGATAAGCTCGGAGAGGGCGTTTGCCATAACTCGGGATTTGACCTTTGTGCGGGTTTCGACTTCGTCGCCCCGTCCGCCGAAAAATTCGAAGTTGAAGCGATTTTTCACAACCGCCTGATCGCCGCCACGGGAGAGTGCCATGTCGGCGGAAAGGGAGGCAAAGTTGTAGTTTTCCTCAAAGCCGCCGCCGTCCCGCCCAACGCCGATGCTGACGCTTGCGTGAATTCCGCTGGGGCTGACGACCTCATGGACGCTTTCAAGGAGGGAGAATTTTTCCTCCGCAAGGGCGGCGTAGTAGCGCTCCTCAAAGATGAAAAGAAAGCGGTCACGGTCATAGCGGCAAACGATGGCGTCCATATCGGAGCACCAGCGCTCAATTTTTTCGGAGACTGCGTTTTGGAGCTCGGTTCTGATGCGGTCGGGCTGGTTTTTGGAGATTTCCTCAAGGTTGTCGAAAAGGATAATGGCGACCACGGGGCGGGAGCTTTCGTGCTCGTCCTTGATGTTGTCGTATTCGGTTACGTCCAGCCAGTAGGTGATGCCCATGTAGTCGTTTGCGCTGTCGCTGTCACCACGGACAATGTTGCCGTAAACCCGGTAGCGGCTGTCGTTGATTTCCACAAGCTCCGGGTATTGGAGCTTGCCCTCGGCAAGCCACTTGGTTTTGAAGCCGGGGACAAGGTCGGAAAGCCGAGTGTCGTAGCGTGCCTTGCCTTTTCCGAAAATGTCGAAGAAAAAGCGGTTGCCCCAAACGATGGAGGAGTTGTTCAGCTTGAAAGCCACCATGGGCAGGGGGAAGTTGACAAGGGTGTCGTTTTTTGCTGTTTCCACGTCGTAGGTTACGGAGTCGATGTATTCCATGAATTCACGACGGCGGCGGCGGGTCATAACGAAGGAATAGATGAGCAAAAGCACGATGATGACAATTTCGGCGGCGGCAAGCTTCACGTTGAAAAAGAATGCGATGCCGGCAAAAATCACAAGGAAAAAGAAAAAAAGCCTAGTGCCCGGCTCTAATAGCCTTTTCAGATTTTTGTTCATGGGTGCGCCTCCGTTTAGTGTCATTCTATCGCATAATTGGGGATTTAATATTATACCAAGTTATTGGGATTATTACAATAGGGAGAGTGGGTTTTGTGGAATTTCGAAAATAAAAGTGCCCGCCGGGTGGTACCGGCGGGCTTTGGCTGGACTATGCTGTTATTTCACCCTTAAATAGGGCGAGTTTGCTCTGCAAAATCATATCCAGTTTTGTTACGGCGTCAATGGTCGCCTGAACGGAGGCGTTGACGGCGAGGAGCTGGTCGGGGGTGACGCCGGGCATGTGGACGAACGCCTGAATTTTTTCGCCTTCGGCGTTGAGAATATGGGAAAGTCCTGTCTCCTCAAGGGCGACAGACTCGATGATGTCGTTGATTGCCTGAGCGGTGGTGGTTGTGCCGGGAACGATTACGGGCATAGACATAATAAAATCCTTCTTTCAGATAAATTGTTTTAAACTAGATTATTTGATAGCCCACAAGCTGGTTTTGCACTGTTTTCAGCTTTTGCTTCAAAACGCACTCCAAGTTGCTGACTGAATCCACCATGTTTTGAACGGCGGTATCTACGGCAAGAAGCTGGGCGGGGGTCACGTTTGGCACTGCCAGCATCGCCTGAATTTTCTCGCCCTCGGCGTTCAGAATGTGGGAGAGTGCCGCCTGCTCATAGGCAACCGACTCTGCCAAATCGTTGCTCGCCTGTTGGAAATTATACAGCGGGCGGCGCAGGAACACCGGGTTACTTGTGATTGTGCGGAGCACCGTGTCGCCGGTTGCACTTGCAAGCATGGGATAGGTGGCGGTGGCGGTGTTTTTAAC
>JAVVZC010000034.1:0-10020 GCA_036650755.1 Oscillospiraceae bacterium | reverse complement strand
CATTGGGATAGCCGTAATAGCTCCACAAAAAGGCGCAGATTTTAAGGTTTTTGTTGGGCTCTGCAAGGGTTTCGACCCCCTCCGCCGTGATGCGGACAATTTCGCCGGGGCCCAGCTCACGAAAATCCTCGTAGCCCAGCTTTTGGTAGGCAAAGGACTCAAAGGAAACGCAGTAGCCGTCCTCATCACGACCCAAAATAACGGGGAGACGTCCAACTTTGTCACGGGCGGCAATGATTTCGCCCTTGTCGGTCATGATAAGGATGGAGGCGGTTCCCACAATAACGCTTTGTGCATAGCGGATGCCCTCGGCAAAGCTGGAGCACTTGTTGATAAGCGAGGCAATCAGCTCCGTGGTGCTGATTATACCGCCGGACATGGACTCAAAATGACAATTGCTCTCTGCAATGAGCATGTCCGCAAGCTCGTAGAGGTTTGAAACAATGCCGATGGTGCTGATGGCATAAATCCCCAAGCGGGAGCGGATAAGGATGGGCTGGGGGTCGGTGTCACTGATGCTGCCGATGCAGGTATTACCCTGCATTTCGGCAACTTCTTTTTCGAATTTTGCCCGAAAGGGCGTGGACTCGATGTTGTGGATGTATCGCTGCATGCCAAGCTGGGGCGAAAAAGCTGCCATGCCGCCGCGGCGGGTTCCAAGGTGGGAATGGAAGTCCGTGCCGTAAAAAACGTCAACCACACAGTCGCGTTTTGATGCTGCGCCAAAAAATCCTCCCAATGCTATCTCCTCATCTGTTTGCCGCGAAGAAGATTTCGGAAAGCTTCATCGGCTCAACATATTCACCGTCTTTGTATACACGCATATTGCCCGAGGCAATTTCGTCGATAAGGATGACCTCGTCGCCGTTGTAGCCAAATTCGAACTTGATGTCATAGAGGTCAAGTCCCTTTTCCTTCATGTCGTCCGCAACGACCTTTGTGACACGCTTTGTCATGTCACGAAGTGAGGCGTATTGCTCGTGGGTCATAACGCCAAGGTCAACAAGTCCGTCCTCGGTGACAAGGGGGTCGCCCTTATCGTCGTTTTTGAAGGTGGTTTCCACATAATAGGGCAGGGGAGCGCCCTCCTCGATATAGTCGCCGTAGCGGCGGAAAAAGCTGCCGACGGCGCGGAGGCGGCAGATGACCTCAAGCCCCTTGCCAAAGGCGGTTGCGGGAATGACCTCCATTGTGGTGTCGGCAAGGTTTGCGGAGATATATTGGGTCTTTATTCCGGCGGCTTTGAGCTTTTCGAAGTAGTAGATGGACATGCGAAGGTTGATGTCGCCCACACCGTCGATGCTGAGCCCAACTGTGTTTGCGCCGGGGTCAAAAACGCCGTCTGTGCCTGTAACCGTGTCTTTGAACTTGAGGAGATAGTTGCCGTTTTCGAGAGCGAATACATCTTTGGTTTTACCGGAATAGACTTTTTTCATGTTGTGTGCCTCCATAATTTATTGTTTAAACGTTGAATTTTTCTTCGATTGCTTTGTTTTTTGAGAGAACCTTTTCGGCGGCGGAGACCCGGCTTGCGCTAAGCTTTTCGGCAAGCTCGTCATCGGAAACAGCCAGAATTTGGATAGCAAGAAGGGCGGCGTTTTCAGCCCCGTCGATGGCAACCGTAGCTACAGGAATGCCGGAGGGCATCTGCACGGTTGACAAAAGAGCGTCCAACCCGTCCAATGTGGAGGATTTTATGGGTATACCGATGATGGGCAAGGTGGTGTTTGCGGCAAGAGCGCCCGCAAGGTGGGCGGCTTTTCCGGCGGCGGCAATGATGGCGCCGAAGCCGTTTTGACGCGCGTTTTTGGAAAACTCGGCAGCTTGGATAGGGGTGCGGTGCGCCGAAAAAACATGCACCTCAAAGGGTACGGAAAATTCGGCAAGCTTGTTGATGGCTTTCTCGACAACGGGTAGATCGCTGTCGCTGCCCATAATGACAGCTACTTTTTTCATCAGTTCACCATTCCTTTAAAATTGACAGACCGGCTTCTCGCTCAAATGATGAAAAACCGGCTGCTATTAACGAAAATTATTTACTTTGGCGGCAGGGCGGCGGCTTGAAAGCCGGAACAATCCCTGCAAGACTATTCTAAACTAAAGCCATTTGCGCGTCAAGGTTTCAGACGTTTTTTGGCACAGGGAGATATAGATAATCTTTACAAGAAAATAAAAGCACTTTTGGGCATTTTGCCAAGTCCGCGAGACGCTGTTTTGAGAGAAGGGAGGAGGCATCAAAGGCGGTGGCTCCAAGGGTAAAAGTATTTTGTTGTTTTATTATAAAACTCCGTGTATAATATATTCTGTATTGTTATGTAGATTTATAATTTTTACATATATATCCAATCGAAATATTCAAAAATTGAAGCGGAGGAACCCCCATGCAAGCTGATGTAGTCATCGTTGGTGCCGGCCCTGCCGGCATCTTTACCGCCCTTGAGCTTTTGCGCAGCGGCGGACACAAAAAAATAATTCTGGTGGAAAAGGGCGCTTCGGTGGAAAACCGCCACTGCCCAAAATCCAAAACAAAGGTTTGCGTCAACTGCAAGCCCTATTGTCATATAACCACCGGCTTTTCCGGCGCCGGCGCTTTTTCCGACGGCAAGCTCTCCCTGAGCTATGAAGTCGGCGGCGACCTGCCCTCCCTTATCGGCGAGGAGCTTGCCCAAGAAACCATCAACTACACCGACAAAATCTATCTGGAATTCGGCGCGGACGAAAAGGTTGAAGGCGTTGCAAATTACGACGAGGTAAAGGAAATCCGCAAGCGGGCAATTCAAGCGGGACTGAAGCTTGTGGACTGCCCCATCCGCCACATGGGCACGGAAAGAGCGCAAAAAATCTATTACGACATCGAGCAATATCTGCTGAAAAACGGCGTGGAGCTGATGTTTGGCTTTGAGTGCGACAATGTCATCTTAGACGGCGACAAGTGCCTTGGAGTTGTCATCCACAAGGGCAACGAGCACCACGAAGTTTTTGCCGAGCGCACAGTAATCGCAACAGGACGGCGTGGCGCGGACTGGCTTGAAAAAATTTGCGCGGAGCACAGCATCGCCCATCAGCCGGGAACGGTTGACATCGGCGTGCGGGTGGAGGTTCGCAACGAAATTATGGAGCGGGTCAACGACGTGCTCTATGAGTCAAAGCTAATCGGCTACCCCCTGCCCTTCAAAAACAAGGTGCGCACATTCTGCCAAAATCCCGGCGGCTTCGTCAGTCAGGAAAACTACGACGACGACCTTGCCGTTGTTAACGGGCACTCCTACAAGGACAGAAAATCCGACAACACCAACCTTGCCATTCTTTGCTCCCACAACTTTAGCCACCCCTTCAACCAGCCCATCGCCTATGCCCAAAAGGTGGGCGAGCTTACCAACATGCTGGGCGCGGGGCACATCATGGTTCAGCGCTTCGGCGACATTTTGGACGGCAAGCGCACTTGGGAAAAAGAGCTGCAACAGTCCAATATTCGCCCCACACTGCCCGACGCCGTTGCGGGCGACATCACCGCCGCAATGCCCTATCGCTCCATGATGAACATCATAAATTTCATCCAAGCCGTTGACCACGTTGTCCCCGGCTTTGCCTCCATCGAAACCCTGCTCTATTCCCCGGAGCTTAAATTTTACTCAAACCGTGTCAAAATGGACGACAAGCTGAACACAAACATTCGGGGTCTGCACTGCCTTGGCGACTCCAGCGGTTGGACCCGAGGTCTGATGATGGCGTCCGTCATGGGCGTGCTAATGGGCAGAATTATCGCCAAGGAAGATAACAACTAAGCGTTAGATATCCTAATAGGACAAGCAAAGCCCCAATTCCCATATTTTTTCCGAAGGGGAGCAAATAAACGTGAATTTTATTTCAGCGGGATATATCGTCTTTCTTTTCTGTGCCGCAGGGCTTTGCTACGTTTTAAAGCCGAAGCCGCGGAACCTGATGCTGCTTTTAATGAGCTATCTTTTCTATGGGCTGTTCAGCTTTCAGGCGGTTTCATACCTAATCGCCGCCACCCTAATCACATATTCAAGCGCTCTGCTCATGGAAAAAGAGGTGGGGGGACACCGCCGCCTTTGGCTTGTTTTGGCGCTCCTTCTCAACCTTGGAATGCTTTTCGTTTTCAAGTATTTCAACTTCTTCACAGGGCTTTTGTCTGAGGGGCTGCTGCTTTTGGGAAGCAAAACCAAAATCCCGGTTTTGAGCCTGCTGCTGCCTGTGGGAATTTCGTTTTTTGTTTTCCAAACCACGGGCTACATAATGGACGTCTACCGCAAAAAATACGCGGCAGAAAAAAACATAATCGACTTCGCCCTTTTTGCCTCGTTTTTTCCGGCGCTTGTTTCGGGACCCATTTCACGGGCGGACGCAATGCTTCCCCAATACAAAAAACGAAATGTGTTCAATGGCGACAGAGTGAAGGAGGGCGCCCTCCAATTCCTTTGGGGCGTCTTTAAAAAGATGGTCATAGCCGATAATCTTGCGGTGCTGGTGGGCACGGCATTCGCCGCTCCCGGTGATTTTTCGGGAACCCAGCTCCTTGTTGCGGTTTTTGCCTATTCCATCCAAATCTACTGCGACTTTTCCGCCTATTCCGATATGGCAATCGGCTCCGCCTCCGTGATGGGCTTTCGGCTCATGCAAAACTTTAACTGCCCCTATTTTGCCACCTCCACCCAAGACTTTTGGCGGCGCTGGCACATTTCCCTGTCCACTTGGTTTCGGGATTACCTCTATTTTCCCCTTGGCGGCAACCGCTGCAGCAAGGCGAAAAACTATTTCAATATCGTTGTAGTGTTCCTTGTCAGCGGGCTTTGGCACGGCGCGGGCTTGGGCTTCATCATTTGGGGTCTGCTCCACGGGCTTTATCAGGTAATCGGAAAAATTCTTGCGCCCCTGCGGACAAAAATCCGCCGTGGGCTTCACATTGCAAATAACGACCCAATCCTAAACTTTTTCAGGCGGCTTTTCGTCTTTCTCATTGTCGCCTTCGCTTGGATATTTTTCCGTGCGGACAATGTGGAAACAGCCGCCCTTATCATCCAAAGAATTTTCACCTCCGCCTTTTCCGGCGGGGATTTAAGCCTGCTGGGACTGTCCGTAAATGAGCTTTTTGCCTACCTTTTCTTCACCCTCTCCCTGTTCATAATCGACTGGGCGCAGAGCAATCACGGCATCGCGAAAAGACTGAACGACAGCTACATCCCCCGCTATGGAGTTTACTTTATTTTGCTGGCAATCATCATCATTTTCGGCTACTACGGCTCGGGCTTCAATCCTCAGGACTTTGTTTACTTTAAATTTTAAGGCAGGGGAATATTTTGAAAAGTAAAACCATAAAAGAAATATTCGCCTTTCTGATCACGGCGCTTTTGCTGGTGGTTTTTGTGATGACGGCGTCCTCCGTGCTTATGCCAAAGCGGGCAAACTACGGCGCAACTTGGCCCTATTTTGCCAAGGAAGCCGACAACAGCTTGGACGTGATGTTTTTCGGCAGCTCCATGACCTATTGCGACGTCAATCCCGCAAAAATTTGGGAGAGCTCGGGGCTTTCCGCCTACGATATGGCGGGCCCGGAGCAAACAATCCCCATCAGCTACTACTACCTTCGGGAAAGCACCCTCAATCAAAAACCCAAGATGATTTTCTTGGAGCTTACAGGCATGTTTTTTGAGGAGTATCAAAACTTTACAAAGGTCAATATCGGCTATATGCCTTGGGGAAAAAATCGCCTTGACGCAAGCCGTGACGCCGCGGAAAAAGCCGAATTACCGGGACTTTTCTTCCCGCCCTACAACTACCACAGCCGTTGGGACGAGCTGGAAGGCGCGGATTTGAAGCTGGGCTTAAAAGGCTTTCCGGCGGATGACTTGGCGGGCTACACCGTTTTGATAACGGCGGAGGCACAGGGCGAAGCCTGCCCCCGCGAGGAAGTTGCCCACAAGGAAAACTACAACAAAAACTTGGAATATCTCCAAAAAATCGCAGATTACTGCAAAGAGCGGGACATAAAGCCCGTTTTTTACATCGCACCCTCCAGTAAACGCCTTTCCGAAACGAACCTTGCCCAATTAAAGCGGGACGTTTCCAAAATAAAGGGCGTGGACTTTTTCGACTTCAACGAAAAAATCGAGGAGCTGGGCTTGGATAGCAGCCTTGATTATTACGACAATCTCCACCTGAATTTCCGAGGCGCGGAGAAGTTTTCAAGCTATCTTGGCAAGCTGTTAAAGGACGAATACGGGCTTAAGCCCGCCACCGGAACAGATAGCGGGCTGTGGCGTGAGCGGCTTGATTTTTACAACAAACTGATTGCGGATTTGCTCAAAACGCTTTAGCTTTTGACGATTGCGCCATGGAATATAGAGCTAGGGCTTTCGGATTTTGCCGCAAAGCAGTCCCCACAAAATGAACATCAAGGGCGAAACCAGCAGTAGCCCCAAATTGAAAAAGCCCTGCACCCAATAGCAAAAAAGAGCACAGCAAAGTGCGGGCAGCAGGGGCTGCTTGCCAAAACTTTTGGCAGAGCTCCAAAGGCTTGTTCCCAGCGCCGCCAAATAGGCGAGCAGGGAGAGCAGACCCGTGTTCACCAAAATGCCCAAATATTCGTTGTGGGCGTTGTCCACAAAGGTGGAGAGGGTTTCGCCCGTCTCCGCAACGAAGCGGGAAAATTCCAAATCCAGCCGCAGGGGAAGGGTTCCCGGCCCGCCGCCCAGCAAAAGATGCTCCGGCACAAGCTCCAAGGTTTTTCGCCAAATGAGAATGCGGGAGGAGCCGAAGCTGTCCAAAACCTCGCCGTGCAAAAGTCGGGACAGCTCAAAAATCGTCCCCTCACTGCCCCGCCAAAAATAGGCGACGCAAAGCCCCAAAGCAAGGACAGAAACGGACAGCAGAACAAAAAATCGGCTCAGGCTTTTCGCCTTGAATTCACGATTTTTTAGGGCAATTCGCAAAATCAAAAAAACAAGCGCCAAAATCGGCAGCAGGGCGAATTTTTGTGAAAAGTTGAAGCCGATTGTAACAATGCCGTTTTCGTAAAGCCCCTCAAATGACAGGGCAACAAAAAGCGCAAGGCAGAAAAGCCCGCAAATTTCAAGTGCGCGGCGCAGTCTTTCCCCGGTTTTAAGGAGGAAGGGCGCTGCCACAAGGGCAAGAACCAAAAGCGCCAGCACCCCACCCGAAACCCCGCAGACAAACAGGCAAAACGCCGTTAAAGCGATTGCGGGGAGCAGGATATATGCACGTCTATCAGAAGTTATGTAAACCACCGTAAGCAGTGGCAGAGCAAGGCACAAAAATGCGCTGAAAAGGTCGGCGTTGCCGATGGTGCCAAGGAATTGACTGCTGTATTTTATGCCGCCGTCGTAATAGCATAAGTCCCCGGGATACAGCCACAGCGGGTCAAAACCCAAAAGCTGAAAAAGGGCGACAAGGCAGCAAATAAAAGCCGAAAGCCCAAGTGCATAAACGTAGCCGATTTTCATTTTTCCAAAGCGGGAAACAGCAAAAAACACACAGCAGCAAATTATTATGTTAACCAAGCCGTCAAAGCGCCCCGCCCCCAAAAGCACCGCTGTACCAAAGGGTGAAGCGAGCGCCGAAACACAGCACAAAAGCAAAAAGCCCAGCAGGCAAATTTCCGGGATTGAAGGGCGCTGAGCCGATTTTTCCTTTGGAAAAAAAATCCGCCAAGCAAGCAGGCAAAGGAGCCAAAGCCCGCTAAGCCCGTAAAAAAAAGCCGCCTTTGAAGCTGTTATTTCACTGTAACCCCAAAAACCGGTGAACAGAGGAAAAACAAAAAGCATGGCGTATATGTATTTGTCGGTCAGCCAAAGGGGGAAGCTTTTTGCCCGCCGCAGGGCTTCTGATTTTTCCACAAAAAACAACCTCACAAGCATAATTTTATATGTATAAAAGATTTTCCGGGAGGAAAAAAACAATGTATTTTGACACCCACGCCCACTACACGGATGAGGATTTTGACCCAGATAGAGACGCTCTTATCGGCGCTGTCCATGAAAGTGGCGTTGACCTTATTATGAACGCTTCTGCGGATTTTGCAAGCTCTGTTTCCGCCATGGAGCTTGCCGCCCGCTATGATTTTATCTACGCCTCGGTGGGCTATCACCCCCACGACGCGAAAACCTTTGACGACAATTCGGCGGAGCAAATCCGTCAGTGGTGCAAAAATCCAAGGGTTCGCGCCATCGGCGAAATCGGCTTGGACTATTTTTACGACCTGTCCGAAAGGCAGGTTCAGCTGGCGGTTTTTCGGCGGCAAATGGAGCTTGCGCGGGAACTGAAAAAACCGGTCATCATCCACGACCGTGACGCCCACGCCGACTGCATGGAGATAATTCGCGACTTTCCCGACGTTTTGGGCGTGTTCCACTGCTATTCCGGCAGCGCGGAAATGGCGGAGGAAATCCTTAAAATGGGCTGGTATTTAAGCTTTACCGGCGCAATAACCTTCAAAAACGCCCGCCGCGCCTTGGAGGCGATTGAGGTTTGCCCCAATGAGCGCATCATGATTGAAACCGACAGCCCCTATCTTGCCCCGGTTCCCGTAAGGGGCAGCCGAAACGACTCCCGAAATCTGCCCTATGTGGCGGCGAAAATCGCCGAAATCAAGGGGTTGACAACAGAGCAGGTGGCAAGGCTGACAATGGAAAACGGAAAACGCTTTTTTGGCATTGAATAAAAAAATTCCGCTCCCGCCCCGCATTTTTTGATGCGAAGTGTGAGCGGAATTTTTTTGCTTAGTCCTCGAATTTTGTGCCGAAGCTATCGCTTTTTAAAACGTCGGCAAGCCCTGTGAGAACGGAGGAAACACCGTTGTGACGGTAGGTGGTTTCCGGTGAGTCGAACTTTGGGGCGGGAGTTTCGTTGGTGGGGAGCATAAGCCGAATTTTGGTTCCGGCGCCGGAATTGCTTTCCACCAAAAGGACACCCTTGTGGAGCTGGGTAATTCCGTTTGCGATGTAAAGCCCCAGCCCGATGCCGTCTTGGGGGTGGGTCAGGTCAAAATCCGTGTCCGGCAGGGTGAAAATGTTGGAAAGCTGGTCGGGGTCAATTCCACTGCCGTTGTCATTCATTGAAAGAATAATGCGGTTTCCGCTACGGCTGAGGCTGAGCGAAATGCTGTCGCCCGCTGAGGTGTGCTGAAGGCTGTTTGAAAAAAGGTTTAGCAGGAGCTGCTCCATTTTTTGGGGGTCCACAACGGCGGAAACCTCGCTCTCCTCGCAAATGAAGCTGATGTTGACGCCGCTTTCGGGGCAAAGGTTCGCAATGGTGTCGCAAAGCTCGGAGCAAAGCTTGACAAGGTCGGTGCGGAGGGGGGAGAAGGTCATTTCGCCCCGCTCCAAAAGGTCGGCGCTGTCCATTTGGGTGAGCGTGCGGGCAAGGCAGTAGTAGTAGTGGTAGAGGACGGAAACGTGGCGGCGGTCGGGAGTTTTTCCATCTTCCAAAATGGAGAAGCAGCGGTCAGCCGACATTTTGAGTCCCATGGCGCAGGTGCGAAGGTTGCTGATGATGTGGCGGGTCAGGTAAAGAGCACTGGGATCGGGGGAGGGAAAGTCCATGAAAAGAACCATCACGGATTCATCCCTGACAACGGAAACATTTGCCTCATGACCCTGAATAAGGGTGCCACAGACGAAGCTTTCGGAGGGGCAGTCCAAAATATCAGGGGGCAGGAGCACATTTGCGGGACATCTGCAGATGTCCTCGCCAAGCACGGCTCTTGCGGGGGCGTTGGCAAAAAGAATTGCTTTGCCGTCGGTTCCGATAACGGCTTGACGGACAGATGAGAAAAGACGAGCTAAGGCTACATTAGAATTCATGCTTGGTCAAGCCTCCAATTCGTGGTGTTATTAGTATTTACCATTTTACAAATATATGCAAAGGTCTATAGCACTTATCATAACAAATTAAATCGACAAGAACAATCATAAAAACGACAAATTGTATTAACAAATTGAAAATTATCGGATGTTGCATACGTGTGGTATGTGTGGGGGG
>JAVVZC010000033.1:0-10310 GCA_036650755.1 Oscillospiraceae bacterium | reverse complement strand
GCGAAGTCAATTTCCGTTTTCAACCTCAAAGACCCCTTCTTCGAAAGAGCCGAGCACATGGCACAAAATGTCAGCAGTCAAATTCCAAGCTGCTCTGTTTTGGTTCATGACCTTGCGGACGAAAAAACGCTTTTGGAAAAAATCGGAGAAAGCGATATTCTTGTAAACGCCTCCAGAGCCGGAATGCACCCCAACGACGACGAAACTCCCCTGCAAAACACAGCGGCTTTCCGTCCCGGTCTTGTGGTTTGCGACACGGTCTATAATCCGAGAGAAACCAGATTTTTAAAGGAAGCGGAAGCCGCAGGCTGTGTGGCAATCCCCGGCGTCGGCATGCTGGTTTACCAAGGCGCGGCGGCGCTAAAGCTCTTTACAGGCGCCCAAATGCCCGTTGAGGAAATCAAGGAAAAATTCTTTTAAGCTAAGCTTGCAAAAGCCGTCAAAAAGCTTGCCGACTTGCCCTTGAAAACAAATTCACGGATGGCTTTGAAAACCTATTTTTGTGCAAATTTGACATTTTTGCCTAAAACAAGTATACTTGATTTTAGTTAATTGTCCAAAGACAATTAAGCGCAAAAGGTGTTTGCCCTCAGGGGCACAACGCTAAAAATAAGGAGTGCAGAAAAATGGGAGACAAAAACCCTAACAAACCCAAAAAGTGTAAGAAGGCAGTTGAAAAGCCTACCGCAGCGTCAACTGCATTGCCGGTACTGGAAACCGCAAAGAAACCAAAAAAGTAAAATTCCCAGCCCTTTTCTTACCATATGAAAAAGAGCCCCCGCCCTTTTGGCGGAGGCTCTTGCTTTTTTGTTTATTTTTCGATTTTTATGCCGCAGGGATGGGTGGGGTCGGGGTCGTAGACAGCGTCCGCGGCGATATAGGCGTAAAAGCGATAGCCGCCGGCAAGGTTTTTGCAATCGAAGCCCTTTTGGCTGAGAATGCGGCAGGAAATGTAGCTCCGCAGTCCGCTTTGGCAATTGACATAGACGGGCTTTGTTTTGTCAAGGAGGTCAAGCTTTTCCCGAAGCTGATCCACAGGGATGTTCACAGCGCCGGGGATGTGCCCGCCCGCGAATTCCCCGGGGGTTCTGGTGTCCAAAAGTGTGACGCTGCCGTCCCTTGGAAGCTGCTCCACATCATGCCAGTGGAACTGCCGAACAAGCCCATGGCGCAGGTTTTCGATGGTGAAGCCCACCATGTTGACCGGGTCCTTGGCAGAGGAGAAGGGCGGCGCGTAGGATAGCTCCAGCTCCTCCAAATCCGCCGCGCACATGCCGCCGCGAATGGCGGTTGCCAGCACGTCAAGACGCTTGTCCACGCCCTCAAAGCCAACAATTTGGGCACCCAAAATCTTGCCGTTTTCCGGGTCGAAAAGTGTTTTTATGGTCATATTCGTAGCGCCGGGATAATAGCCGGCGTGACTTGCCGCATAGTTGATGGTTTTGTCGTAACGCGCCGAGGACGCCTGCAACTGCTTTTCGTTCAAGCCTGTGGAGGCAACCGTCATATCGAAAAGCTTGATAACCGAGGAGCCTTGGGTGCCCTTAAAACGGCTGTCCCCGCCGCAAATATTGTCGGCGACAATGCGCCCCTGCTTGTTTGCGGGGCCCGCCAAGGCGATAAGCGCCTTTTGTCCGCTGACGAACTGGGTAATTTCCACAGCGTCGCCCAGAGCATAGATGTCCTTTGCGGAGGTTTCCATGCGGTCGTTTACAACGATGGAATCTTTTTGCCCCAAGGTCAAGCCCGCGTCCTTTGCCAAATGGGTTTCCGGCACAACGCCGATGGCGAGAATTGCAAAGTCGGCTGAAATCGGCTCCTGACCCACGATTTTTGTGAGCAGTGCTCCGTCTTTTTCCTCAAAGCCCTCCACGGATTGCTTTAGCCGCAGGCAAACGCCCTGACTGCGCAAATATGAGTGAAGCTGACATGCCATGTCGTAATCAAGAGGCGGCATGACTTGGTTGCCGTGCTGAACCATAATGGTTTCGATGCCCGCGCCCACAAGGTTTTCCGCCATTTCAAGCCCGATGAAGCCGCCGCCCACCACCACTGCCTTTTTCGGGTGATTTTTTTTGATGAAGTCGTGGATGGCATAGCTGTCCTCCACACTGCGGAGGGTGAAAATTCGGGGATTGTCGATGCCGGGCAGCTTTGGGCGCACTGCCTTTGCCCCCGGTGAAAGGATGAGCTTGTCATAGGCTTCGGTGTAGCTACTGCCGTCCTCGCGGCGGGTCACGGTGACGGTTTTTGAGATTGGATCGATGGCGCTGACCTCGTTATTTACCCGAACCTCGATGCGGAAGCGTTCCCAAAAGCTTTCCGGGGTTTGGAGGGTCAGGGCGCTTTTGTTTTCGATTACTCCGCCCACATAATAGGGCAGACCGCAGTTTGCGTAGGAGACAAAGCCGCCCCGCTCAAGAATGATAATTTCCGCCGTTTCGTCCAGACGACGCAGCCTTGCAGCCGCTGTCGCCCCACCCGCAACGCCGCCGATGATAAGCACCTTCATGTTGTTTCTCCCTTATTCCAGCGGTCCCCGATAGCCGGAAATTCCGCCGATGTTCGTTGCTTTATAGCCCTGTTCATTGAGATAAGCGGCGGCTCGCCCGCTTCGATTGCCGCTAAGGCAATAGACAAACAGTGGGCGATCCAAAGCTTCGTCGATGGTTTCGATGCGGTCAAGGGGAAGGTTTATGCTACCGGGCACATGCCCATCGGCAAACTCCGAGGGCGTGCGCACGTCCAGTATGAGGGCGTTTGGCGTCTCCCGGGCAAGAAGAAGCCCCTGAGCTAAATCGGGGCTTCTTCCAAAAATTCCTGCAAAACTCATTTTAACATCCCCAAAATTTCCGCCTTTGGACGTGCGCCAACGGCGCTGTCTACCTGCTTGCCGTCCTTGAAAAGCAGCAGTGTGGGAATTCCCATAACGCGGAATTTTTCCGCCAGCTCCGGCTGTTCATCTACATTGATTTTTCCAACCTTGATTTCCGGGTGCTCGGACGCGATTTCCTCAACAATGGGTGAAAGCATTCTGCAGGGGCCGCACCAGCTTGCCCAAAAGTCCACCAGCACCGGCTGGGAAGAAAGCAGTACCTCGTTTTCGAAATTTTCTTTGTTAATTATAATAGCAGACATTTTAGTCACTCCTTTTCTTTGATGAGCTAAGGATACCCCAAAACATCCGGCTTTACCGTGACTTTATCACAAAACTATCTTAAACTGACCTCCGCCAGCTTTTCCAGACGTTTTTCGTCCAAAAGCTTGATACTGCCACGGGTCAAAGCAATCAGCTGCTCCGTTTGGAAGTATTGGAGCATGCGGGTTACGACCTCGCGCACACTGCCCAGATGGTGGGCAATCTGCTCGTGGGTGATGTGCAGCTCCGGGCTCTCCATCAAGCGGCTTTCCTCCAAAAGAAATGCCGCCAAGCGGCTATCCAGCTTTTTGCTTAAAATTTGGTCCATCAGCCACATAACGTCGGAAAAGCGGGACGCCATCAGTTCGTTTGTGTAGTTTGCGACTGGGGCTGATTGCTCCATAAGGTTTTTGTAGATATCCGCCGGGATGTGCAAAAGCGTGGTGTCGGTTTCGGCTGAAACCAGCACGTCAAATTGGATGCTTCGCATGATGCAGGAGGCGGAAAACAGGCACATGTCCCGCTCAAACAGGCGGTAAAGGGTGAGTTCCTTGCCCTCCTCCGTAATTATGTAGGCGCGGAGCTGACCTGAAATGGGCAAAAGCAGACCAATGCAGTTATCCGCTCCGCTGTGAAGCAGCTCGCCTTTTTTGAAATGCCGCTCTCTTGTTGCCGAGCTTAGAGTTTCCTGCTCCGCAGAGCTCAGCTTGTCCCAAAACGGAAGATATTGACCCAAATCCATAAGTCACCCCACTTGCTTTTTTATGCTCCGATTATATCCCCTTTAAGCAAACAAATCAACAAGCTTTCCCCCGCCGTGACGGCTTTGGGGCAAAAAAACCCCGAGGCTGGTCTGCCTCGGGGATTTTTAAAAGCCTATGTTTTTTTGTCTTGCTTTTTGGCTTAGGCGGACAGCTTTCTGCTTTCACGCACTTCGCTCATCATCATTTTGCCAACCGTGGAAGCGGAGGCTGTGAGGATGTCCAAGCCGGAATTACTGCCAATCAGGCGGCGCATTGCGGCGGTTTTTTCCGCAGGGCTACCGAAGCTTGTGATTTCTCTGTTTTTTTCCTGCTTTTTCAGCAGTTCGTTTGCAAAGCCCTCAGTACTGCCAAAGCAATTGCTGTTGTAGCAACCGCCGCGGAATTCCTTTGTCATTACGTTGATGTTCTGTGTCATAATAATACCTCCATTATTGTTGTGTGTTGTTAATTTCTTCCGGGCTCCAAGGGGAGCTATGCCGTTTTGCTTATATTAGATGCTTTTACATGAAGCTTGTGGTTGCACTCGCAGATAAAATCGAAGTCACGGAGAGGTCTGCTTTTGCATTTTCCCGCCGTCTGATAGCTGTTGATTACGGCGATGCGCTTTGTTATGCCCTCATAGCAGTTGATGTGTGCCGTTATGTCGGCTCCGAAGCTGCCGTAATCGCAGTTTCCCTGCTCGTCCGGGGGACAGATTTCCGTTGCCAAGGTGTTCAGCTTAAACATTTCGCAGATGTTTTGAAGCTGGGCTTCCTTTGGAATTTGCTTGCAGTTTATGTGCTTGGTGTTGGCGCCGCGAAACAGGGGGTAGCCTTCAAAGGAAACAAGGTGAAAGCTTTTCATGAACTCCGGGTCACGAAGCAGGGGGCTGAACATCATGAGCATATTGCCCAGCAGTGTCACATCCCGAAGCTCTGTGTTTCGCTTTGCAAGCTGGTAAAGGAAGGCGTTTGGGATGTTCAGCATGCTTCCAAGCCAAATTGTGTCGCCGCTTTGAATTTGCTCTGCCGCTTCCTTAAGGGAAAGGTACCTTTGCTTTTGCACTTCCGGGGTATTTATCAAAGCCTCACCTCCAATCGTTGCTGTCTTTCTTCTCTTTGTGACTTCATTGTAACAAGTGCACTGAAACAAATCCAATATTTTGTTCGTCATGCTGATATGATAGCAATTTGCATTATGTTATACTGGATTTAGTTATCAACTGAACGAAAATCGTTATGAGTTTTCGCACAAATATTTCCTCATTTTTTGTGCAGCATATCATTTTTTCGGCGTATTCACGCCATTTCCAAGCACCGTTTACAAAATAAGGTAAAACCATCCGCCAAAATATTTTTCATAAAATTTTCAAAATTTTTGAAAAACTAGGAGAAGTGCCATGGAAATTAGAGATTTTCGCTATTTTTGCATCACCGCGGAGCTGGAGCACGTCACCAAGGCAGCCGAGCAGCTTGGTGTTTCCCAGCCCTTCCTCACCCGAATTATCGGGCAAATCGAAAAGGAACTCGGCACTCCCCTCTTTGACAACGTGGGTCGAAAAATCAAGCTCAACGCCTTTGGCGAGGTGTTTTACGGCTTGGCAAAAAAGGCTGTTGCAGAATTCGACAAGGTTTTGGAGGAGATGGACCGTCTTTTGGACCGCCACGAAAACTCCCTCACAATCCTTGCAAATTCCGAGGGCTATTCCGCCGAAATAACCATGGCATACAACCTTGCCCACCCGGACCACACCATCACAAGCTACTACGCCTCAAAAAAAGACATCATCGACAAGCTGGTTTCCGGCGATGGGGATTTTGCCCTTTGCGCCCCGCCCATCCGTGAGGACCCGCTGAAAAACATTGTCACGCTGGACGTTTTTCGGGAATACGGCGTTGTGCTTTTGCCGCCGGAGCACCCTCTCCTTTCAAAAAGCATTGTGGAGCTTGCTGACCTTGCCGACATGCCCATGATTGCCTCCCTAAAAGGCTCGGGAATGCGCATTTCCATGGAGGAGGCTCTTGACAAATACAGCTTCCACCCAAAAATCGCCTGCGAAACCAACGACCCCTCCCTCATCATAAAAATGGTTGCAAACGGCATGGGCTTTGCCTTTTTGCCCCGTTCCAACATGCTCCTAAACTCCCAGCTTCGCCCCTTTTGCCGCCCCCTGGACATTCCCGAGGACAACGACATTTTGGGGCTCAGCTACAACAAAAACATCTCCTCCAACAAAAACGCGGAGGACTTTATCAAGTTTATCCAAGACTATTTTGCCCGCCGTGAAAAGGCGGTTGCGGAAATTTTATCCTAAGCCCTCCAAAAAAATAAGCCGAGAAGCAGTCCCCTAATTTAGGGGAGCTGCTTCTCGGCTTTTGTATTTGTTTTCTATTCAACGGTGACGCTTTTTGCAAGATTTCGGGGCTTGTCTATGTCGCAACCCCGATAGAGGGCGACGTAATAGGCGAAAAGCTGAAGGGGCAAAACTGCCAAGGAGGGCAGCAAAACCTCGTGGGTGTCGGGGATTGTGATGATTTCGTCGGTCACGGCGGAAACTCGCTCTCTCAGGCTTTCGCTTGTGATGCCCATAATGCGGGCACCTCTTGCCTGAACCTCCAAGGCGTTGCTCAGGGTTTTTTCCACCAAGCGGCCATAGGTTGCGACGGCGATGACCAGCATGTCGTCCACCACAAGGGAGATTGTGCCGTGCTTTAGCTCTCCCGCCGCGTAGGCTTCGGAATGGATGTAGGAAATTTCCTTAAGCTTAAGGGAGCCTTCAAGGGAAAGCGCGTAGTCGATGTTGCGCCCGATGAAGAACAAATCCTCGTTGTTAAAGTGCTGATAGGCAAGATATTGGATGTTTTCCCGCTCCTCCAAAACTCTTTGCAGTTTTTCGGGAAGCGCCAAAAGCTCCGACATCAGCGCCTTGTATTCCTCATTTGTGATGCTGCCCCGAACCTCCGCCATGAACATGGCGATAAGGACGGTTACAGCAAGCTGGGTGCTGTAGGCTTTTGTGGTGGCGACGGCAATTTCCGGCCCCGCCTTGGTATAGATGACCCTGTCCGCGTTTTTCGCGATGGAGCTGCCCTCCACATTCACGATGGCAAGGGTGGGCGCGCCCTGCCGCTTTGCCTCGTTCAGCGCCTCCAGCGTGTCCGCCGTTTCGCCGGACTGACTGATGCAGATTACAAGGGTGTTTTCGTCCAAAAGTGGCTTGCTGTAACGGAATTCCGAGGCGAGAGCAACCTCCACCGGGATTTTCGCCAGTTTTTCGATGTTGTATTTGGAGATTACGCCAACGTGATAGGAGGAGCCGCAGGCAACGATGAAAATGCGGCTGATTTTTTTGACGAAGCTTGGCTCCAAAACGGCTGAAAGCTCCGCCCTTCCGCTTATGATAAAAGGCTCCACCGTGCGGCGAACCGCCTCCGGCTGTTCCATAATTTCCTTGAACATATAGTGCTCATAGCCGCCCTTGTCGGCGGCGGAAACGTCCCAATCAATGGTGCAGCGCTCTTTTTGGATTTCGTCCAAAAACTGGGAATAGAACTTGATTTCGCCCCCTGTAAGCAGGGCGATTTCCTCGTCCTCCAAATAGGAAACGGTTTTTGTGTGGCTCACCACCGCCATAATGTCCGAGGCGAAAAAATTTCCCTCAGCACCATAGGCGACAATAAGAGGAGCGTGGCTCTTTACGGCAACAAGGGTGCCCGGTGTGTCCGCGCAGATGACGCCAAGAGCATAGCTGCCCTCAAGCTCGTGCGCCGCCTTCGCCACAGCTTCCAAAATGTTGCCCTCGTAGTAGAAGTCGATGAGCTGGGCGGCAACCTCCGTGTCGGTTTCCGAGGTGAAAACTCTGCCGCGGCGGATAAGCATTTCCTTAAGTGAAAGATAGTTTTCGATGATGCCGTTGTGGACGATTGCGATGCGTCCGTTTTCGCTGACATGGGGGTGGGAATTGACGTCCGATGGTCTGCCGTGGGTTGCCCAGCGGGTGTGACCGATGCCCACACAGCCGGGAACTGCGGCGCCATTTTCGCATTTTTCACGCAAAACGGCAAGCCGACCCATGGATTTTACGACCTCAATTTCATCCTCCCTGCCGATGGCAATTCCTGCGGAGTCGTAGCCCCGATATTCAAGGCGCTCAAGCCCGTCCAGTAAAATTGGCGCAGCATCTGCCTTGCCTGTAAAGCCAACTATTCCGCACATATTTTTTTCCTCCAAAATAGAGGCGGATTTTCGCCGCCCGGGATTATTAAGTTTTGTTTAGAGCACGGCGGTAATTCGTGAAACAGCCTCTTTCGTCGCTGTGGCGTCGCCAAATCCCGTTAGGCGGATGTAGCCCTCGCCCTCGGGTCCAAAGCCCGCGCCGGGAGTTGTTACAACGCCCGCGTTGTGGAGCAGGTGATTGAAAAAGTCCCAAGAATTGATGCCATTGGGGGTTTTTGCCCAGATATAGGGGGAGTTTACCCCGCCAAAAACGCTGAGCCCCGCGCCCCGAAGTCCGTTGCGGATGAGGGCGGCGTTGTTCATGTAGTAGGCAACGGTTTCCTTTGTTTCACGCTGACCGGCTTCGGAAAAAACCGCCTCGGCTCCACGCTGAACCACATAGGGAACGCCGTTGAATTTTGTTGTTTGGCGGCGGTTCCAAAGTGCGTTAAGGGAGGCTCCGCCGAATTTCAGAGCTTTTGGAACCACTGTGTAGGCACAGCGATTGCCTGTAAAGCCCGCGGTTTTTGAGAAACTGCGGAACTCGATTGCGCATTCCTTGGCACCTTCGATTTCGAAGATGCTGTGGGGTATGTTTTCCTCGGTGATGTAGGCTTCGTAGGCGGAATCAAAGAGGATAAGAGCGTCGTTTTTGAGGGCATAGTCCACCCAAAGCTTAAGCTGGGGCTTTGTTGCCGCGGCGCCGGTGGGGTTGTTGGGGAAGCAAAGATAGATAAGGTCGGGAGTCCGCACGGGGAGGAAGGGCATGAAGCCGTTTTCCTCGTTGCAGGGCATGTAGACGATGTCTGTCCAGCGGGTGCCGTCAAAGTCGCCCGCCCGCCCCGACATGGCGTTTGTGTCCACATAAACGGGATAAACCGGGTCGCAAACCGCAACCACATTGTCGGTTCCGAAAATGTCGCCCATGTTTCCGCAGTCGCTTTTTGCGCCGTCACTGATAAAAATTTCGTCCGCAGCAATATCAACGCCCAAATCCGCATAGGCTTTTTGGGAGATTATTTCACGGAGAAAGGCGTAGCCCCGCTCGGGGCCGTAGCCGTGAAAGCCCTCCAAGGTTCCCATCTCGTCCACCGCCTTGTGCATGGCGGCAACAACAGCCGGAGAAAGGGGGCGGGTAACGTCGCCAATTCCCAGACGGATGATGCTTTTTTCGGGATTTTGCGCTGTAAATTCCGAAACACGGTGGGCGATTTCGGTGAACAGATAGCTCCCGGGAAGCTTAAGGTAATTTTCGTTGATTGTTAGCATAGGGTTCTCCTTTTGCGGCTTTGAGGCAGTTTATTTAGAGGTACAGTTCTCCATCGAAAACGGTGACGGCGGGTCCCGTCATGTAAAGCTTGTTTTTGTTTCTATCCCATTCTATGAAAAGTTCCCCGCCCTTTAGCAGTATTTTTGCGCTGTTGCCGGTTTTGTTGCAGAGGGCGGCGGCGACAAGGCTTGCTGTGGCGCCGGTTCCGCAGGCAAGGGTTTCACCGCTGCCTCGCTCCCAAACGCGGATTTTGAGGGTTTCCCTGTCGATTACTTGGACGAATTCGGTGTTGACCCGCTCGGGAAAAAGTGGGTGGTTTTCGAAGCGCGGTCCCAAAGCTTCAAGCTTCATAGCGTCCACATCCTCCACAAAAATAACGGCGTGGGGGTTTCCAACAGAGAGCGCCGTAAGGTGAAATTCCTCGGTTCCAAGCACCACGGGGCGGTCGATAAAGCTTCTGCCGTGCTCCGCAATGGGGATGAATTGGGGGCGAAGCTCCGGTGCGCCCATGTCAACGCGAACGCTTTGGACAGCGCCGTTTTCCACCTGCAATTGCAGGGTTTTGATGCTGCCGCCGCTTTCAACGGTGATGATTTTTTTTGCGCTTAGACCCTTGTCAAAAACGAACTTGCCAAGGCAGCGAATTCCGTTGCCGCACATGGGCGAGGCGCTGCCGTCGGCGTTGTACATGTCCATTTTGAAGTCCGCGATTTCGGAGGGGCAGATGCAGATAAGTCCGTCACTGCCAACGCCGAAGTTGCGGTTTGAAACAAGCCGTGCAAAGGCGGGACGGTCGGAAATGCTTTCGTCAAAGCAATTGACATAAACATAGTCGTTTCCGCAGCCCTGCATTTTGGTAAATTTCAAGGGTGATGTCCCCCCTATCCTGTTGTTTTGTTCGCTGTAGATTATAGCATAGTTTGGGGAGATTATCAAGGAATTC
>JAVVZC010000032.1:0-10441 GCA_036650755.1 Oscillospiraceae bacterium | reverse complement strand
CAAATCGGCATTCAGTCCGCAAACTCCAAAAGCTTGCGCAGCCTGTGGCTTATGCAGGATTTACTAACCGGCGGCGACGCCAGCGCGGCAAGATCCGTAAGGCTTGCGTCCGGGTTGGCGATGCGTAAAATGGCGGTTTCGCGGAGCATTTCGGGGAGGGCGTCAAGCCCCATGCTGTGCTCGATGCGGCGGATGCCCTCCAGCTGCTCTTGGGCGGCGGAGACGATTTTGTCCGCGTTTGCGCTGTCGCAATTGACCCTTCGGTTCACCGCGTTGCGCATGTCCTTGTCCACCTTTGCGGACATGATGTTCATGGCGGCAAGGGGCGCGCCAAGAAGGGTGAAAAAGTCCTCAATCGCTTCGGACTGCTTGAAATATGTAATGTAGTTTCCGCTCCGTGCCGCGTCCTTGGGGGCAAAGCCCAGCTCCAAAAGAATGGAAAAAGTTTCCCGACTGACGTTAAAGTGGTCGGTGACCAGCTCCAAATGATAGCTCTTGACAGGGTTTGTTATGCTGCCGCCCGCCAAAAAAGCGCCGCGCAAAAATGCGGATTTGCAGCAATTATCTTCCAAAACACCAAGATTGATGTGGTGGGCGAGAATGCTTTTCGGCTCATAGCCGTAGGCGGAAAAGATTTTTTCCACATATTCGGGAGAGGTGACGGAGAAGGTTCGCTTGCCCTTTGTGTCGGAGCTGGGCAGGGCGTCAAAGCCGCCGCCGAAGGCTTTTTTGAAAAGGCGGGGCAGGCGCTCGGCAAATTCCGGTGAGCCGGTGACGATTTTTATTTCCCTTGCGTTGAACATGTTGCAGTAGAGCAAAACGCCGTATGCCTCCGCAACGGCACAGCAGTGGCGTGACAGTGGCTCGCGGCAAAGCTCCGCCTTGGTTTCTGAAGAAAAGGACAAAATTTCCACCTCCTTTTTGTGAGCTTTTATTAAAATCAGTTGTAGATTTTTGTGGGCGACATCTGCTTGTAAAGCGCCATCAGCTCCCCTGCCAATGCCTCCGGGTTGTGGCGGGCATAGCCGTTGGAGCAGTCCAGCATGGGGTATAAAATTGTTGAAACCCCAAGTCGCAAAAGCTCCTCCTCATCCACCACGGTTTGGTTTGCGCCCTGCTTTGCATAGCGGGCGGCAATGTCCGGGGGCAGAGGAGTGCTGTTTGCAAGGCAAAAATCAAAAAGCCGCTGCCCGGAATGGGAAAACAGGGCACGAACGTGGTCGGAAGCTGTGTAGCCCTCGGTTTCGCCGTCCTCGGTGGTCACGTTGAGGACGTAAATCCGCAGAGCGTCGGAGCTTGCGATTGCCTCGGTTATTCCGGCGGTCAGAAGGTTTGGAATGATGCTGGTGTAAAGGCTTCCGGGGCCTAAAAGGATAAGCTCCGCTTGGGAAATGGCGTCAATGCTGTCTTGAAGCGCCGGGGGATTTTCGGGAATTAGGTTCACACGGCTGATGCGGCGGTCGCCGCTTTTTTTGTGCGCCATGATTTTGGACTCACCCAAAACCTCCGTGCCGTCGTCAAAGCTGGCAAAAAGCCGCACATCCTCGGTGGTAACGGGCAAAACCCGCCCTGTGATTGCAAGCACCTCGCTCATTTTGCGGACAGCCTCGTCAAAGGAGCCGGAAATGTCGTTCAGCGCCGCAAGAAAAAGGTTCCCCATGCTCTGACCCTTAAGGCAGCCGTCCTTGAAGCGATAGCTCAAAAGCTGCTCCATGGTGGGTTCCGTGTTCGCCAGCGCCTGAAGGCAGTTTCGGATGTCGCCGGGAGGGGGCATGCCCAATTCGTCCCGCAGGGTGCCGGAGCCGCCGCCGTCATCCGCCATGGTGACAATTGCGGTAAGCTTGCCTGTGTAGCGCTTTAGTCCCCGAAGCATATTGGAAAGCCCGGTGCCGCCGCCGATAACAACGACCCGAGGCTCAACAGCCGGTTTAAGCATAAATGTTCCTCCTAAAAGTTCTGATAGAAGTGGCAGCGCCCGGCTTTGCGCCATTGGGCGCAAGCCAATGGCTCTCTTTCAAAGCTTATGCCAAAGGCACAGGCTTTGGGAGCCGAGGGCGATTATTTTGAGATGTCCCTATTGATGTTTTGGGACGCGAAGCCAATGCTCTCAACATAGTCGGTCAGCGCTTTTGCAATGGCAACGGAGCGGTGACGACCACCGGTGCAGCCGATGGAGATTGTTAAGCTCAGCTTGCCCTCGTCCACATAGAGGGGGAGGAGGAATTTTACCATATCCTCCAGCTTTTTTACAAACTCACGGGTTTCGCCGCTGCGGAAAACAAAGTCACTGACCGGCGCGTCAAGCCCGTTCATCTCCCGAAGCTCGGAAACATAGAAGGGGTTGGGCAGAAAACGCACGTCAAAGACCAAATCCGACTCGATGGGGATGCCGTATTTGTAGCCGAAGGACATGACGCTGACGGAGAGCTTCCGCTTTGCGTCCTCGCCCACAAAAAGGCGGTACAGCTCACTTTGGAGCATGCCGAGGGTGAGACTGCCGGTGTTGATGATGTAATCCGCCCGCTCCCGCACAGGGGCAAGAAGCTTGATTTCGCTTTTGATGGCTTCCTCAACGGAGACGCCGGGGGCGGAAAGGGGATGCCGCCTGCGGGTTTCCTTGTAGCGCTTTACGATGACCTCCGGGTCCGCCTCCATAAAGAGGATGCGGTACTCACAGCCCAGCTCCCAAAGTCCGTCCAAAACCCTGAAAAGCTCCTCAAAGCTGGCACGCTCACGGATGTCGGTGACAAGGGCGACCCGCTCATAGCGCTCGTTTGCGGCAAGGCAGAGCTGGGCAAATTTGGGGATTAGGGCGATGGGCATGTTGTCAACGCAGTAGTAGTCAAGATCCTCCAGCATGTCGGAGGCGCGGCTTTTGCCCGCACCGGAAAGCCCGGAAATGATAAGAAATTCCATAAGTTTTATCCCTTCCCCATAGTATTTTCGGAGCGCCGGGGACGGCGTTCGTTTGTTAGTTTTCTATAATTTTCACTTCGGGTGAAAGCTCCACACCGAAGCGTTTGAAAACAGTTTCGCTAATGTGGTTCATGAGCGCCATAACGTCGGAAAAGCTGGCGTCGCCACGATTTATGACAAAGCCGGCGTGCTTTTCGGAGACTTGGGCGCCGCCGATTGCGAAGCCCTTTAGCCCCGCCTGCTCAATGAGGGCGGCGGCATAGCCCGTGGCGGGGCGCTTGAAGGTGCTGCCCGCCGAGGGCTTGTCGAGGGGCTGGGAGCCACGGCGGCGCTCGGAAAGCTCACGCATTTTTGCGTTTATTTCGTCCTCGTTGCCGGGGGAAAGCTGCATTTTGCAGGCTAAAATAAGGTCGCCCCTATCGGAAAAAACGCTGTGGCGGTAGGATAAATCCAGCTCCGAAGCGGAAAATTCACGGAGGCTGCCGTCATCGGAAAGTGCGGTGACGGAATGCAAAACGTCCCGCATTTCGCCGCCGTAGGCGCCGGCGTTCATGTAGGCGGCACCGCCCAAGGTGCCGGGGATGCCGTGGGCAAATTCCAGCCCCGTGAGGGAAGCCTTGGCGCAAAAAACCGCAAGCCTTGCAAGGCTTATGCCGCTGAGCGCGGAAACAAGCCCCTCGCCCAAAAGCTCCGCCTTTGAAAGTCCCTCGGATATTTTTATGACAAAGCGGTTGAGGGGGCGGTCGGTGATGAGAAGGTTTGTGCCGTTGCCGATGATGAGAGGGGAAACCCTTTGGCAACGCAAAAAGTCGCAAAGCTCTGTGAGTTCGGGAAGTGAAGCGGGCTTTGCAAGGGCGGCGGCGGGACCGCCGATTTTGAAGGAGCAGTGCCGACTAAGGGCTTCGTTTTCAAGAAGCTCCAGTTGGGGCATTTTTTCCCGAAGGAGGGGCAGAAGCTGCTGAATGTTTTCCATGGAGCCTCCTTAAAAAAGCTGGTTGTCGATTTCGTAGTCGTGGCGGGTTTCCAAATCTTGGGCGGCGTTGTAGCCCAGTTTTTTCTGGCGGTTGTTCATGGCGGCAAGCTCTAAAATGACCGCAAGGTTCCGCCCGGGGCGAACGGGGATTGTGAGGGAGGGCAGGGAAACGCCAAGAATGTCGGTGAATTCGGACTCCACCCCAAGTCGGTCATAGGCTTTGGTTTCGTCCCAATTTTCAAGGTTAACGACAAGCTGAATTGTTTGGCTGGTTTTTACGGCGCCCACGCCGTAGATGTAGCGGGCGTTGATGATGCCGATGCCCCGCAGCTCCATGTAGTGGCGAATCATGGGAGGGGCTTCGCCCACCAGCTTATCTTTTGCGATGCGGCGAATTTCCACAGCGTCGTCGGCGATTAGGCGATGACCCCGCTTGATGAGTTCAAGGGCGGTTTCGCTTTTTCCGATGCCGCTGTCGCCGGTAATGAGAAGCCCCTCGCCGTAGACCTCCACCAAAACGCCGTGGATGGTTTTTCGGGGGGCAAGGTGGATGTGGAGGGAGCTGATGAGCTGAGCCATGAATTCGGAGGTGTCCATCTCCACGGAAAAAAGGTTGACGTCGTATTTTTCCGCCAGCTCAATTTCTTCGGGCAGGGGGCCAACGTCGTGGCAGATAACGATGGCGCAGGGCTTGTGGCACATAAGCCCCTCAATGCTGCGGTAGCGGGCGTCGGGGTCCAAGCGCTCAAGGTAGGTGCTCTCCTGCTTGCCGGTTACAAGCATGCGGCGGGCGTCAAAATATTCAAAAAAGCCGGTGAATTGCAAGCCGGGTCTGCCAACAGCCATGCTGACGATTTTGACCTGGTCGAAATCCTTGGAGGTGTGGAGTATGTTGAGTTCGTGCTCGCGGACAAGCGCCGAGAGCATAACGTAATATTCACTTGCCATATGGGTTTCCTCGTTTCTTTTTTGGTACAATTATAATTATACCTATACTATACTATATACCATATTGTAAGCAAGCAAAAGGGATTTGGCAAATTTTTTTAAATTTTTGCCTCCAAGGAGCAGTGGGAAACCCCGAAACCCTGCTCATTTGGGTCGTTTGAAACATTCTGCCTTCAATTTTCCGATGAAAGAGGCAAAACAAAAAATTTTACTTGCAATTGTGCAAAGCTTCTGCTATTATTATGTAGCTATTCGTTTTATGACCGATTTTTTCGGTCTAATGGCTTAATTTATTCAAGGAGGTGCAGCTAAAGATGGCAAAGTGTGAATTTTGCGACAAGGGTGTTTCTTTCGGTATCCAAGTAAGTCACTCCCACAGACGCTCCAACCGTACATGGAAGCCCAACGTAAAGCGCGTCAAGGCCATAGTGGACGGGACACCTAAGCATGTCTACGTGTGCACCCGTTGCTTGCGCAGCGGTAAGGTTACCCGCGCAGTATAGATTGCAAGCTTTCGTTCGCTCCAAAAAAAGCAAAAGCGCTGTCCGCCCAATTATGAGGCGGGACGGCGCTTTTGCTTTTTTTGTTTTTCACCATGTGCAATTCGTCGTATTTAAATGACTGCCCCCAACAATTATGAATAATCTGTCAATTCATCGCTTAAAACTCTTGACTTTTATTTGTGTTGGTGTTAAATTAGCACTCAGAGAACGAGAGTGCTAGTGCTCTCTCCCCGAGAGTGCTGAAATGGGAGGCGGAGGTTTTGGAGCTTAGCGAACGAAAGAAAAAAATCCTTACAGCCGTCATTGACGCCTATGTTGTCACGGCGGAGCCTGTTGGCTCAAAAACCGTTGCAGAGGTTGGCAAGCTTGACCTTTCCAGCGCCACCATCCGCAACGAAATGGCGGAGCTTACGGCACTCGGTCTTTTGGAGCAGCCCCACACCTCGGCGGGGCGTGTGCCCTCCCCAAAGGGCTACAGACTCTACGTTAACGAGCTTATGGTTCGCCAGCGGCTCTCCCTTGAGGAAACCGACGAAATCAACAAAAGCATGTACCGCAAAATTCAGCAGCTTGACAAGCTTATGAACGACATCGGTCGGCTTGCCTCGTCCCTCACCCACTACCCGTCCTTGGCGCTGACCGCCCCCATCGCCGCAACGGTCAGCCGCTTCGACATCATATATGTGGACCCAAACACCTTCATCGTTGTTGCGCTTCTCGATAACCGCAGCGTTCACAACAAGCTGGTGACCCTTCCCTTTTCCATGGAAGCGGCAATGATTAGCCGCTTGGCAGCAGTTTTCAACTCCGACTTTACCGGCATAACCGAGGACAAAATCACCCCCGCCCGCATCGACGCCGCCGAGCGCGCCTGCGGGGACACCATGGGGCTTGTCTCCGTTATCGCCGCCTTCACCATCGAAACCCTTACCACCGCCTGCCATGGTGAAGCCGTTGTTTCGGGCGCGTCCCACCTGCTCAGCCTGCCCGAATTCCGCGACCCCGACAAGGCTCACGAGCTTATGAGCTACCTTTCCGACAACGAACATTTTCTCAAGCTCCCCCCGGGCACAGACCTTGGCGACGATGACATTCAAGTTCTCATCGGACCCGAAAACGTTGCGGAGGAGCTGAAAAATTCCAGTGTTGTAATAGCTCGTTACAACGCGGGAGATAATATGCGGGGTTTAATCGGCGTTGTTGGCCCCACCCGCATGGACTATTCCGGCGTTACGGCAAAGCTGCGCTACATAGCAGCGGGATTAAGCAGGCTTTTAGGCTCTGCGGAAGCTCCGCCAGGCTTTGAAAAATTGCAAATCAAAGGAGATGATATAGGTGAGCAGCACTAAAAAGCCCCCCAAAAAGGCAGATGAGCCTATTGAGGAGGCAGGTTCTGTGAACGAAAAGGAAACCGCCACCCCTATCGAGGAGGTTCCCAACGAGGAGCTGAAAAAAGCGCTTGACGATCTGGCTGCCGAGAAGGACAAATGCCTTCGGGTAATGGCAGAATACGATAACTTCCGCAAAAGAAGCCAAAAAGAGCGGGAAAACATCTACACGGATGTTCGGGCGGACACAATTTCCCGTCTGCTTCCCGTCTACGATAACCTTGAACGGGCGCTAAAGCAGGAAACAGCAGACGAAGCTTATGCTCGGGGCGTCGAAATGATTATGACCCAATTGGTCGAGGTTTTCTCAAAAATGGGCGTCAGCGAAATTCCCGCCGCTCAGGGCGTGGGCTTTGACCCCCTTGTCCACAACGCCGTTATGCACGTTGAGGACGAGTCCCAAGGCGAAAGCGTCATTATGGAAGAATTCCAAAAAGGCTTTAAGCTGGGCGACAAGGTAATCCGCGTCAGCACGGTAAAGGTCGCAAACTAACAAAAAAACAAAGCTTGAAAGCTATCTCAATAACAAAACTTTAATTGAATTATTTTACAGGAGGAACTTAAAATGGGTAAAATTATCGGTATAGATTTAGGAACAACCAACTCTTGCGTATCCGTTATGGAGGGCGGCGAGTCCGTCGTCATCACAAACGCTGAGGGCAACAGAACAACCCCCTCGGTTGTTGCTTTTTCAAAAACAGGCGAGCGCATGGTAGGTCAGGTTGCAAAGCGTCAGGCAGTCACAAACCCCGACCGCACAATCACCTCCATCAAGCGCGAAATGGGCACCAGCTACAAGGTTGACATCGACGGCAAGGGCTACACCCCCCAAGAGGTTTCCGCAATGATTTTGCAGAAGCTTAAGGCAGACGCGGAAGCATATCTCGGCACCTCCGTTTCCGACGCCGTTATCACAGTCCCCGCCTACTTCACCGACGCCCAGCGTCAGGCAACCAAGGACGCGGGTCGCATCGCGGGACTTGAAGTTAAGCGCATCATAAACGAACCCACGGCAGCAGCGCTTGCCTATGGGCTTGATAAAGAATCCGACCAAAAAATCATGGTCTATGACCTTGGCGGCGGCACCTTCGACGTCTCCGTCCTTGAAATCGGCGACGGCGTTATCGAAGTTTTGGCAACCGCGGGCAACAACCGCTTGGGCGGCGACGACTTTGACGAGTGCGTTACAAAATATCTGGTTGAGCAATTCAAAAAAGACCAGGGCGTTGACCTTACCGGCGATAAAGTCGCAATCCAGCGTCTCCGCGAAGCGGCGGAAAAAGCAAAGGTGGAGCTGTCCGGCGTTACAAGCTCCAACATCAACCTCCCCTACATCACAGCCGACGCAACCGGACCCAAGCACCTTGACCTTACCCTCACCCGTGCAAAATTCAACGAGCTTACCCATCACCTTGTTGAAAAAACACTGGGCCCCGTCCGTCAGGCGCTTTCCGACTCAGGACTATCCGCAGGGCAGCTTTCAAAGGTTCTGCTTGTGGGCGGCTCCTCCCGTATCCCCGCAGTTCAAGATGCCGTTAAGGGCATCACCGGACGTGACCCCTTCAAGGGTCTGAACCCGGACGAGTGCGTTGCAATCGGCGCCGCAATTCAGGGCGGCGTTTTGGGCGGCGAAGTCGAAGGCATCCTTCTGCTTGACGTTACGCCCCTTTCCTTGGGCATCGAAACCCTTGGCGGCGTTTGCACAAAGCTAATCGAGCGCAACACCACCATCCCCACAAAAAAGAGCCAAATCTTCTCCACCGCCGCGGATAACCAAACAAGCGTTGAAGTCAACGTTCTTCAGGGCGAGCGTGAGATGGCACAATACAACAAGAGCCTTGGCCGCTTCCACCTTGACGGCATCGCCCCCGCCCGCCGTGGCGTTCCCCAAATCGAAGTCACCTTTGACATCGACGCAAACGGCATCGTAAACGTTTCCGCAAAGGACATGGGCACGGGCAAATCCCAGCACATCACCCTGACCGCCTCCTCAAACCTCTCCAAGGACGACATCGAAAAGGCAGTCAAGGAAGCCGAGCAGTTTGCCGCCGAGGACGCAAAGCGTAAGGAAGAAATCGACACCCGCAACGCCGGCGACCAAATGGCATACCAAACCGAAAAAACCCTTGCCGAAATGGGCGACAAGCTTGACGCCGCCGACAAGGCAGAGGTGGAGTCCGCTCTTGCAAGCCTTAAAACAGCACTCTCCGGCACCGACACCGAGGCAATCAAAACCACCACCGAAACCCTTACTCAGGCATTCTACAAGGTCAGCGAAAAGCTTTATGCCAACGCGGCTCCCAATCCCGACGGCAGCTGCGGCTGTGAAAACGGCGGCGAATGCAACTGTGAGGAAAACGGACGCAACCCCGGCGACTGCAACTGTGACGACAAGAGCAAGGGCGAATATTACGACGCCGACTACGAAGTAGTTGACGACGACAAGAACAAAAAATAAGCCTTCCGATTTTTCGGAAAGCAAATAGCACAATAATCGCCGCAAGGGCGGGTTTAATCTGACATCAAGGCTTCTTCTCGATATCAGCATCAAATACCCGCCCATTGCGTTGTTTTTGGAGAGGATGCTAATGGCAGATAAAAGAGACTATTACGAGGTTCTGGGGCTCCAAAAGGGCGCTTCGGAAAGCGAAATCAAAAAAGCTTACCGAACCCTCGCAAAGGAAAACCATCCCGACCTTCATCCCGGAGACGGGGCGGCGGAGGCACGCTTCAAGGAAGTTGGCGAAGCCTATGCCGTGCTTTCGGATTCAGAAAAAAAAGCACAGTATGACCAGTTTGGCCACGCGGCGTTTGACCCCGGCTTCGGCGGCGGCGCAGGTGGCTTTTCCGGCGACTTTGGAGATATATTCAACGACATTTTCGGCGCCTTCGGCGGCGGCGGTCGCCAGCGCAACGCAAACGGCCCCCGCCGTGGCGAGAGCATTCGCACAGGGCTCACCATCACCTTTGAGGAAGCTGCCTTTGGCTGCAACAAGGACATCAGCATTCCAAGGGTGGAGGACTGCGAGGACTGCAAGGGCACAGGCTGTGCCGCCGGCACAACGGCGGAAATTTGCCCCACCTGCGGCGGCAGCGGCGCTGTTCGCCAGCAGCAGCGCACACCCTTTGGCGTGGTTTCCACCAGCGCCGCCTGCAGCGCCTGCAACGGCACGGGAAAAATCATTCATCAGCCCTGCCAAAGCTGCAGAGGCGCGGGCGTTGTGCGCAAACAGCGCAAGGTAACGGCAAACATCCCCGCCGGAATTGACGACGGGCAAACAATTTCCCTCCGTGGCTTGGGTCATGCGGGCAAAAACGGCGGCCCCATGGGCGACCTGCTCATAACAATCGGCATCAAGCCCCACGCCTACTTTAAACGCAACGGCAACGCGGTGCTCTATGACATGGCAATCTCCTTCGTTCAGGCAAGCTTGGGCGCCGAGGTGGAGGTTCCAACCCTTGACGGCAAGGTGAAATACACCATCCCCGAGGGCACCCAAAGCGGCACAACCTTCCGCTTGAAGGACAAGGGCATCCCAAACCTTCACAGCAAAAGCCGCGGCGACCAATACATCAGCGTCAGCGTGAAAACCCCGGAAAACCTTTCCGGCGCCGCCAAAGAGCTGCTTCGTGAATTTGCAAAGGCAACGGGCGAAGCCCATTCTCCCGCCCCCGATGGCGCGGAAAAGAAAAAACGCAAAAAATAAAACATA
>JAVVZC010000031.1:0-10855 GCA_036650755.1 Oscillospiraceae bacterium | reverse complement strand
GCATCATTGCAACCCTGTTTGGAATGGTCATTCCACGGATTTTCAGAGGACTGAACAGGTTTTTATAATTGTTAATCATTTTTTACACCGCCCGGGATATATTTGAAAACTGCCCCGATTATTAGTAGTTTATGATTTAATTATAAATTACGGCTTCCAATATTACCAATTCGACTTGTCCTCGGATTTTGCTCCAAACCATAGCGTCCGCCTATACATTGCAGTTTTTTTATCAAAGTCTGTGTCGGAGAGCGGGCTTTTGCCAAAGGCAAAAGAATATAGCAAGCCCCCCGAGTGTAGTTTGGAGGTCTACACCGGGGGGCCGTTTTACAATATCTTTACTGGTTAAGTTGTTGTGCTGCGGTTCCGACCTTTAAGGGAGAACCGAGGCGGTTTTTATTTCTCGGTGGGATGGAAGAAGGTTTTCTTTGCGAAGATGCTGAAAACGATGGGGATAATGAGAAGTGCAAGGGTTGCGATTACAATATAGAACACCGAGGTTTTGTCCAAAATTGCGGCGCCCATTGCGCTGCCGATTACGATGCCGAAGTTAAATGTACTGGATTGCAGGGAGGTGGCAACGTCCTTGCCGCTCTTGACCTGCCGTGTAACTGCGGCTTGGAAGATTGTGACAAGTGCGCCGAAGGATACGCCCCAGAGGAAGAATGCAACGTGAGCAACACCGGGAGTTCCCTTGAAGATGAGGAAGATAACCATTGTGACTGCCGCGAGAACAAGCATAAACAGGTTCAAAGCGCCCAAGTGGGAGTCCACAACCTTTGCGGCGATGAAAACAGAGACGATGGTTCCGATACCGAATACGATTGAGGCAACCTGAATGCCGCCGACGAAGTTCATGCTCTCGACCAGTGGGGAAATGTAGGTGTAGAGGGCGTAGTGTGCCATGATGGTCAGCAGAGTGACAACAAGGCAGATGACAACGGATTTGTTCTTGATAATATGTAGGGGAGAGTTGGTTTTGTTGCGCTTCTCGCCGTCAACGGAGGGAAGCATGGTGCGTGCAAGCAGTGCTATCAGCAGAATGATGCCCGCCATAACGATGAATTCAAGACGCCAGCTTATTTTTGTGCCGATTGTGGTCATAATGGGAAGACCAATACCAAGACCCAAGGTGCAGCCGGACATTGTGATTGCGATTGCACGACCCTGAGACTGAGCGGGGACAAGCTTCATGGCATAGGCGGAAACCATGGGCCACAGAACGCCTGCGCAAACGCCGCCCATAAGTCTTGCAACGGCTGTTATTGCATAGGAGCTGGAGAACGCGATGACTAGGTTTGAGAAACCGAAGCCCAGCATCAATATAGTAAGTAGCTTTCTGCGGTTAACCTGCATTGTAAGGGTGATAAGGGGGATTGTTCCAACTGCAGATGCGATGGCGTAGACGCTGACGAGCAGACCTATCATTGAATAGGAAACGTTGAGCGCTCCGCTCATCTCGGGCAGGATGCCGGAAGGAACCAGCTCCGAAAGGATTGCCATAAAGGTTACACTTGCCATAAGCAGCAAATACTTCCAAGGTAGACCCTTTTGCTCTAAATTTTCAACTTGTTCAACTTTTTCAACCATGTTATACCTCCGTACTTTCTCTCTTATTTAATTCTTTTGACCAATACTCAACCCATATATCCAGTAAAACTGTGCTACTTGACCATGATTGTAGTTTGTTTGGGGCAGAAATGGAATGTATATAAGAACCATATAATGAAGCTCTTTGTTGGAAAAAATAATCTAAAACCGCCCCTGCGGCTTTGGTCAATGGAAACATAGGAAAAAAGAAGTTAATTGCTTATAATACAGCCAATCGTAGGTCGCTCAGCGTAGGCCACGTAATTTTGTCGAATGACAGGAGGAAAAGCGAATGAATAGACTATACAAAAACATGCATCTTAAGGGTAAGAAAGAGGCCATTGACATTTATGTAGAGAATGGGGTGTTCAAGGAAATTGGTGCGAACCTTCAAGTTGACTGCAAAGATGTCGTTGACATGGGGGGCAAGCTTGTTGTTCCTCCTTATGTAGATCCCCACATCCATCTTGACTACGTTTACACCGCACGCAAGGAAGGCGCCACAAACGAATCCGGTACACTTTTTGAGGGCATTCAGCGCTGGAGCGATACCAAAAACGACCTGACCGTTGAAGAAGTTAAGGTTCGCGCAAGAAAAGCAATCAAGGCAGAGGTTCTTCAGGGCGTTCAGTACATCCGTACCCATGCTGACGTTACAGACCCCAAAATGACTGCTCTTAAGGCTCTCATCGAGCTTCGCGAAGAACTTAAAGACCTTGTTACCATTCAAATCGTTTCCTTCCCCCAGGAAGGCATGTATGCCTATAAGGGCGGCGCAGAGCTGGTTGAAGAAGGCTTGAAGATGGGCGCAGACTGCGTCGGCGCAATTCCTCACTTTGAGTTTGCCCGCGAGTTCGGCGAGAAGAGCATCCACAAAACCGTTGAGCTTGCAGTTAAGTACAACAAGCTTATCGACGTTCACTGCGACGAAACCGATGACGAAGCTTCAAGATTTCTTGAGCTGCTTGCAACCCTTTCCTATATGGAAGGCATCGGCGAGCTGACCACCGCTTCCCACACCTGCGCTTTCGGTTCCTATAACAACGCCTACGCATTCAAGCTGATGAAGGTTCTGGGTCTTTCCAAAATCAACTTCATCTCCTGCCCCACCGAGAACATTTACCTTCAGGGTCGTTACGACACCTATCCCAAACGCCGTGGACTTACCCGCGTAAAGGAAATCAACGACGCCGGCATGAACATCTGCTTTGCTCAGGACAGCATCGAGGATCCTTGGTATCCCGCAGGCAGCGGCAACCTGATGAACGTTCTTGACAACGGCATCCACATTGCTCAGATGATGTCCTTTGAGGAGATGGAGAACGCTCTTGACCTCATCACCGTTAACGGCGCAAAGACCATGCACCTCTCCGACGTCTACGGTCTTGAAGTCGGTCGTCCCGCAAACTTCATCGTGCTCAACGCACAGACTCCCTTTGACGCAGTTGCACAGCGCGTAAACGTTGATTGCTCCGTCCGTGACGGCGAGTTCCTGTTCCGTCGTTCACCCGAAGTTATCACCACCAGCATTGATATCCTAAAGTAAGCTGATTACGCATTCGCGTATAAAGTAAAGTCAAAGTCCTCAAGCCAAGGTAATGAAAATTTCCCGGTTTGAGGACTTTTTCTTCAAAATAACGTGAAAAAATTGACAAATCAACAAAATGTTTTACTTTATCGCCACAATATGTTACTCTCGAGAAAAGATAGACAAAAAATGGGGGAGATATTATGACAACGCAGTGTTTTGAACTAATGAGTTTGCCTTTGTTCGAAAATATCCACTTGGTTGCGGGGCAGGACGGTCTTTTCCGCAAGGTCACATGGGTATATGTGCTTCAAACTCCCTCATTACGCAATTGGGTCAGCGGGGGAGAGTTCCTTTTCGTTTTGCACCAAAAAAACATCACACAGGTGCTTCAGGAGGCGGTGCAGTTCAAGCTTTCCGGCGTGGTGCTTCTGAAAAACGAGGAGAACCAGTCCCTGCTCACGGACGAGCTTATAAGCTATGCAAACGAGGAAAACCTTCCGCTTTTCGAAATGGACTACCACATTCGCCTTATCGACATAACCCGGGAAATAAGCGAATACATCATCCACAAGCAGGAGGAAAACAACGCCGTTAACCGCTTTTTCTACCACGTTCTGTTTTCCGACGAAAATCATCGGGGCGACATCGAGGACCTTGCCGCCCAATATTCCTTCCATGCGGACGACCTGATGTTTGTCATCGCCATCCGCTCGCCCAAGCCCTATCATCTTCCCCAAATCCTCAATTCTTTGCGCAATCACCTGATGGACAATGAGCGCCACACCCTTTCCCTCATCATGGAGGAGTCGCTTTTGGTTTTGGTCTACGGTCAAAAGGAGCGGCTGGAAAAATACAAAAAGTCTCTGAGCAGCATTTTCGACGTTATCCGTGAGGAATTTGACAACGAAATCCGCATCGGCGTGGGCGACGTTCGCAGCTCCCTTTACGAGGTGAAGGAAAGCTACGCAAACGCGGTGAAGTGCATCAGCCTTTGCTCCCCGGAGGAACCCTTGGTGGACTATGACAAGCTCAGCTTTCAGCGCCTGCTGCTCAACTCAAAGCAAGCGCCGGAGTTTAAAGCTTATGTGGACTTTATGCTCCACGACATAATCGCCTATGACAAGAAAAACAACAATAATTTCCTTGAAATGATTGAAAACTACATTTTATACAACGGAAATATCAACAAAACCGCGGCAAAAATGTACATACACCGCAACACCTGCATATACCGCATCGAAAAACTCAAGGAGAGCTTCAACATAGATTTGGACGACGCCTACACAAGGGCGGACCTCCTAAATTGCCTTCAAATTTATCACTACTTTAAAATGGACAGCTAATTTCTCATATTTTCCAAAAAGCGCCCCGTGCAAATTTTTTTGCTCGGGGCGTTTTTATGTTTACAGTAACTATGCTGTTGGAGAAATGTTTGGATTAAAGCCACATTGTTTAGCGGGGGCATGTCCTATATACTGAAACAAGATAAGTTTCCTTTATCTTCGATAAAGGCAGAGCGGGGAGGGGTGCTTTTTGGATATTATTGGCGGCTTGATTGCATTTTTCATCGGGGCTTGCGCCTCAAGTCTCAATGGGGTGCTTTCAATCAAATTGATGCAAACGAAGTTTTATTTGGCGCTTATACTTCGCCAGCTTGTCAGCTTCGCAATTCTTTTTACAGCCTTTATGCTCAGAAACAGTGTTCCGTTTTCGGCTTCCTATCTGCTCATCGGAACAGCACTGGGAATAGTTTTGCCAAGCCTTCTCATCGCAGTTCGTTTCAGCAAACAGAACAAAGCAAAGACACAAGAACGGCGTAAAGCTCCAAAAACAAGAATTCACACATAAATAGGAAGGAGTTGATTTGTTTGGGTGAATCTGTACACGGCGGCGGTCCACTTTTCCACCTTTTCGGTCTTGAGGTTAACAGCGTTACGGTTACGACCTGGGGAATTATGGTTTTTCTCACGATAGTGTTCTTCATCTTGGGAAGAAACCTCAAACAAAATCCCGGGGGAAGAAAGCAAGTGGCAGTTGAGCTGGCGGTAGATTCCATTATTGGCTTTTTAGGCGGAGTTGTGGGCAGCCGAGAAAAGGCACAGCGGTTTTTCCCGATTTTGGGAACCCTGTTCGTTGTCATACTTGTTTCCAACTATTCGGGGCTAATCCCCGGCATGGGGCACGTTCCCGGAATGCAGGCACCGACAAGCGTTTGGAGCTACTCGCTGGGAATAAGCGCAATTGTTTTTGTGCTTACCTTTATCGTGGGCTTTCGGCACCACAGGCTGGGTTATTTCAAGCACTACATTAAACCGGTGGCAATCATGATTCCACTGGTGCTTATGGAAGAAATTGTCCGTCCCTTTTCACTTTCCCTCCGACTTTACGGAAACGTATTCGCCGAGGAAACAGTTGTTGCAAACATCGCAAATCTTTGCCCCATCGGCTTACCCGTACCATTCATGTTCATGGGTATATTCTTTGGCTTTATGCAAGCACTTGTATTCACACTTTTGACCGCCACATATCTTGTGGGCGCCTTTGACGGAGATTAAAAAAACAATATTTTATTGGAGGAAATTCATATGACTGACACAGCGTTTTACGCCCTTGCCGCGGCAATCGCAATCGGACTTGCCGCTCTTGGCGCGGCTCTTGCACAGGGAAATGCAGCTTCAAGCGCATTCAAAGCAATTTCAAGACAGCCCCAGACCGCAGGCGATATCAGAACCCTTCTAATCCTTGCACTCGCATTTATGGAAACACTTTGCATCTTCGGCTTGCTCATCGGATTTATGCTGATAGGTAAAATAGCTTAAAGACAAGACTACCATCAAATAAAGGGATGTGAAACATGGACATCAATATTTCGGATATCATTTTCGGCGCAATCAACTTTTTGATAATGGTTGGGGTTTTGACCTTCCTGCTATACAAGCCCGTACTCAAAATCCTTGACGCCCGAAAAGAAAAAATTGAAAAAGAAACCTCGGAAGCCGCACAGCTTTTGGAGGAGGTCAAGGCTTCAAAAATCACCATGGAGCAGGAGCTGATTGAGGCGCGCCGTCAGGCGACAGAGCTTATCCAAAGCGCCGCCAAAACCGGCGAGGAAAAAAAGCAAAGCCTGCTTGACGCGGCGGAGGAAAAATCCGAGCTGCTTTTCAAAAACACCCAGTCTGACCTGCGACTTGAAAAGGAAAAGCTTCAACTGGAGCTTAAGGAAGAAGCCGTTGGGCTTGCTGTCACCATTGCGCGGAAGCTAATGGCAACAGCCGTCCACGTCAGCTCCTCCAACCGCGTGGAGGAATTCGTTCTTCAGCTTTCAAGCCCGGCAGCAAAGGAAAAAATCAAAGGCAAAATCACAGAGCAGGGCGAAAAGGCAAGCGCCGAAATCGTTTCCTGCCAGCCCCTTTCCGATAAGGAGCGGGCACTTGTTGCCGGCGCCCTAATGGAAACCGCGGGAGCAAATGTCAGCCTTAAGGAAAAAACCGACAGCTCACTTGTGGGCGGCAGCATTTTGTTCATCGGAGATTTAATGTTCGACGGAAGTGTTTCGAATAAGCTAAATAATATCGGCAGAGAAATACTATCAAACTAAGGAGGCGGTGCATAACATGAAGCTGCAAATTAACGAAATTAGCAGTGCAATTTCTTCTTCCATCAACGCCTTCGATACAGAGCTTGAAGTTGCCGAGGTTGGAACTGTTACGCGTATTGCCGACGGTGTTGCTCAAATCAGCGGCTTGGACAACGCCATGGTGGGAGAGCTTCTTTTGTTTGACGGCGGAGTTAAAGGCATGGTGCTCAACCTGGAGCCGGAAACCGTGGGAGCCATTGTTATAGGACAATTCACCTCCATCAGACAGGGGAGCATAGTAAGGCGCAGCGGCAGAACCTTGGACGTTCCCGTGGGCGAAGCCCTGCTGGGCAGAGTTGTTAACGCCTTGGGCGAGCCGATTGACGGCATGGGCCCCGTTGACTGCAAGGAAAAACGAGCAGTTGAGTCCAATGCTCCGGGAGTTATTTCAAGAACCCCGGTTTGCCGCCCCCTTCAGACCGGCTTAAAGGCAGTCGACTCCATGGTGCCCATCGGCAAGGGACAGCGTGAGCTTATCATCGGCGACCGTCAGACGGGCAAAACAAGCATTGCCTTGGACGCAATCATAAACCAAAAGGGCAAAAACGTAATTTGCATTTACGTCGCAATCGGTCAAAAGGAATCAACCGTTTCCTCGGTTGTGAAAATGCTGGCGGAAACCGACGCTCTTGCCTACACAACCGTTGTTTCCTGCACGGCGGGGGAGCCTGCCGCAATGCAATACATTGCACCCTATGCGGGCTGTGCAATGGGCGAATATTTCATGTACAAGGGTCACGATGTTCTCATTATCTACGACGACCTTTCAAAGCAGGCAAACGCCTACCGTGAAATTTCCCTGCTGCTAAAGCGCCCACCCGGACGTGAAGCCTATCCCGGCGACGTTTTCTACCTCCATTCAAGACTTTTGGAGCGCTCCGCAAAGCTTTCCGATGCCCTTGGCGGCGGCTCCATGACGGCGCTGCCCATCATCGAAACTCAGGCGGGGGACGTTTCCGCATACATACCCACAAACGTAATCTCAATTACGGACGGTCAAATTTTCTTGGAGTCCGACCTTTTCAACGCCGGCTTCCGTCCCGCAATCAACGTGGGCGTTTCCGTTTCCCGAGTTGGCGGCGCGGCACAGACCAAGGCGATGAAAAAGGTTTCGGGACGTCTGCGTCTTGACCTTGCCCAATTCAGAGAGCTGCAAGCCTTCACCCAGTTCGGCGGCGACCTTGACACAGTGACAAGAGCAAAGCTGAACAGAGGTCAAAAGACAATGGAGCTGCTAAAGCAAAAAACAGCCGCCACCATGTCCGTAACAGACCAAACAATTTCAATCTACTGCGCCGTAAACGGGCTTTTGGACGATATTGAGCTTGGAAACATCCACGAATTTGAAGCTTTGGTCATTGACAGCTTCAAAAACGAAAACGGAGAGCTTTATGCTCGCTTTTGCAGTGAAAATAAACTGGACGACCAAATTACCGCGGCAATTGAAAAAGCGGCGGCGGAGGTCAACAGCTACCTTGAAAACAGATAGCGGGAGCCGGGGAAGGAGCAAGTTTTTATGCCAAGTTCAAGAGATATCAAGCGGCGCATACAAAGCGTAAAAAGCACCCAGCAAATAACCAAAGCAATGAAAATGGTTTCCGCGGCGAAGCTTTACAAGTCTCAAAGAAGCGTTTTGGCTTCAAAGCCCTATTCAAAGCAGCTCCTTCGCCTGTTTGCAAAGCTGAGCAGAATTTCCGACGGCAAAACCCAAATAAAGCTGCTGGAACAGCGTGAAATCAAAAAAACGGCAATCGTTTTGGTAACGGGAAATCGGGGACTTGCGGGTGGCTTTAACCACACCCTCATAAAGCTGGCGCTTGCCCAAGGCGACGACAATTGCGAATATATCGCCGTTGGCAGCCGTGGACGTGACGCTCTTTTGTCGGCGGGACGCACAGTGGCAAACAGCTTTTGCGAAATCCGAGACATCGTGGCTTTTTCGGATGTGGAGCAAATCGGAGAGCTGATTGTTTCCTCCTACGAAAGCGAAAAATACGACTGCATCAAGGTCGTATACCAAAAATTTATCTCCCCGGGCAAGCAGGAGCCTTTTGTTATGACGCTTTTGCCCATTTCCGTGGACGAAATCCTTTCAGAGGAGCAGGACACGGCAGAAAACTCGGGGCAGTCCGCGGAGGAATATATTTTCGAGGGCGACCAGCAGGAAATTTTGGAAACTCTTTCAAAAAAATATGTATACAACAGCATTATGCAGGCTGTTTTGGAATCAAAAACCGGTGAGCACATTGCAAGAATGATTGCCATGAACTCCGCCACAGACAACGCTTCGGAAATGATAAAGCAACTTCAAATGGATTACAATCGCTCAAGACAAACGGCTGTCACCCGTGAAATTGCAGAAATTTCCGGCAGTGCCAATGCCGTAATGTAGCCTTGGCGAAACGCATTCCCAATAGAAGGAGGTAAGAGCTATTGAATTCAAAGGGCAAAATTGTTCAGATAATCGGGCCCGTGGTTGACGTTGCGTTTGACGACGGCTGTTCCCCGAAAATATATAACAAGCTCATCGTTGACAACAAGGGAACAAAGGTGGCGATTGAGGTTGCACAGCACATTGGAAACGGCGTTGTACGCGGCGTCGCAATGTCCTCCACCGACGGCTTGACACGAAACATGGAAGTTGAGGACACGGGTGAAAACATTTCCGTGCCCGTGGGACTTAAAACCTTGGGTCGTCTGATGAACGTTTTGGGCGAGCCAATCGACAACAAGGGACCCATAGACAGCGGGGAGCATTGGGGAATTCACAGGGACTCTCCCACCTTCGTTGAGCAAAACCCCTCAACCACAATGCTGGAAACAGGCATAAAGGTCATTGACCTGCTTGCGCCCTATTCCCGAGGCGGAAAAATCGGGCTTTTCGGCGGCGCAGGCGTGGGAAAAACCGTACTAATCATGGAGCTTATCCGCAACATCGCCCATGAGCACGGCGGATATTCCGTGTTTGCCGGCGTGGGTGAGCGCACCCGTGAGGGCAACGACCTTATGAACGAAATGATTGAATCGGGAGTTATCGACAAAACCGCTTTGGTTTTCGGTCAGATGAACGAGCCACCCGGAGCGCGGCAAAGAGTTGGTCTTACGGGGCTGACCGTTGCGGAATATTTCCGCGACGTCTGCAATCAGGACGTGCTGCTTTTCATAGACAACATTTTCCGCTTTACCCAAGCCGGCTCCGAGGTTTCGGCGCTGCTGGGAAGAATGCCCTCCGCGGTTGGCTATCAGCCCACCCTTGCCACCGAAATGGGCGATTTGCAGGAGAGAATAACCTCCACAAAGCACGGCTCCATCACCTCCATTCAGGCGGTTTATGTGCCGGCGGACGACCTTACCGACCCTGCGCCCGCAACCACCTTCACCCATCTTGACGCGCAAACCGTTCTCTCCCGAGCGATTGTGGAAATGGGCATTTACCCTGCGGTTGACCCTCTGGACTCAAACTCAAGAATAATGAGCCGTGAGATTTTGGGCGCGGAGCATTACGAGGTTGCCCAAGGCGTTCAGCGCATTCTCCAAAGATATAACGAGCTTCAGGACATCATCGCAATTCTGGGCATGGACGAGCTTTCCGACGAGGACAGAAAAATTGTTGCCCGAGCAAGAAGGGTACAGCGCTTTTTGTCCCAGCCCTTTTTCGTGGCGGAGCAATTTACCGGCATGCCGGGAAAATATGTCCCCATCAGCGAAACCATCCGAGGCTTCAAGGAAATCCTTGCAGGCGACTACGATGAGCTTCCCGAGCAGGCATTTTTGTTCTGCGGCGGCATAGAGGACGTTGCGGCGCAGGCAAAGCAGCTTGGTAATTAGCCATGAGCACTGAGATATTTTTAGATATAGTCAGTCCCGACAAGACGGAATTTTCGGGAAATGTAAAATCGGTGATGCTGTCCGCCCAAACAGGGCTGATGACAGTTTTGCCGGAGCACGCCCCTGTGGTCGCCATGCTGACAAACGGCGCCATAAGCTACATGGCGGGCAGCGAAAGCTGTTCAAAATGGCTTCAAGGCGGCTTCATGGAGTTTTCGGATAACAAAATGATAATCCTAGCCGATAAGGTTCAATAATCCTCTAAGTTT
>JAVVZC010000030.1:0-11198 GCA_036650755.1 Oscillospiraceae bacterium | reverse complement strand
GTCAAATCTTAATATAATATACAGCCCACTATTTCCGCCGCGCCAAATCCAGCAGCAATTCCCGATTATTGTCGTGGGGAAATTCCAGCACGTGGTCCAACAGGGCGTACAGCTCTCTCCCCAGCTCCGGGCCGCGGAAGCCCAGCTCCAAAAGGTCGTCCCCTGTGACGGCGAGGCGCTTAAGACAGTAGCAATCGCCGCAGGACATGATGGACAACAGGGTTTTCATGTGTCCGGGGCAGTAGAGCACATCGGCGGCGGCGGCGGCGCATTTGCCGCAGTCCGTGCCGTTTCGGGACAGCAACATTTTGAAGCCCAGCTTACCCCGAGGCGCAGAATTTATCACAAGCTCACAGCCTCGGGAGGCGTTGTGGATGGTTGCGGCGGGCAGCTTCATCGCCTGCAAAAATTCCTCAGCACTGCTGATTGCCTTTTCCCGAAGGAGCAGAGCGGAAAAGCCCGCCCAGCGCTGACTGCTGTTTTTTGGAAGCACCGAAAGCCTTTTTGCGGGTATGGGAGCGCGAAAATCCCCCAAAAACCCGGAGAGCAGCCCAGCTTCGATTACATCGGAAAGCAGTTGCGGCGTGTCGGAAAGCAGGATTTTTTCAAGCTCCGCGCAAATCCGCTCCGGCGCAAGCGCAAGGGTGAGGGCGGCGTTTTTTTTGATGGAGGAAAGCAGCTCGTCGTCAAGCGAAAAGCCCAGCACCGCCGAAAATCGCAGGGCACGGAGCATTCGGAGGGCGTCCTCGTTAAAGCGAACGTCCGGGTCGCCCACACAGCGAATTAGCTTGTTTTTGATGTCCGCTCTGCCGCCGAAGGGGTCAATAATTATGCCCGAAAGCGGGAGGGCAATGGCGTTCATTGTAAAGTCACGGCGCTGAAGGTCGCCTTGGAGGTCCGGGATGAAACGGACTTTTTCCGGGTGGCGGTGGTCGGAATAGTCGCCGTCGGAGCGGAAGGTTGTGACCTCCACGGTGGAGCCGTGTTCGCAGACGGTGACAGTGCCGTGCTGTAAGCCGGTGGGGCGGGATTTTGGGAAAATCGCCAAAACCTCCTCCGGCAGGGCAGAGGTGCAAACGTCCCAATCGTTGGGGCGGCGCTGCATGAGGATGTCACGGACGCAGCCGCCCACGAGAAACGCCCGATGACCGCAAAGCTCAAGGCGGGTCAAGACGGAAACAACATATTTTGGAGGGCTTGTTATGGGCATGGCTTGTGCTCACTCCTTTGATAAAGGATGGGTTATTTTTGCGGCTGTTTGGGAATAATCGGCGAAGAAGATTTTTGCGGCGGCTACAAGGGCAAATAGTTACAAAAACGTTTAATACTTGTAATATATTCGTTAATGTATTATAATACACTTTTAGTTGCCACACAAGCGCAATTGTTTGCGCCTTATTTTAATTTCATGCCGGTATCGAAAGGAAAACAACATATGACAGGCTTTGAAGAATATTTGGTTCCCGGTAAAAAAGGGCACCTTATCGGTATCGGGGGAGTTTCCATGTCACCTCTGGCAGAGGTGCTTGCAGGCGTGGGGCTTATCATCCGCGGCTCGGACATGAACGACAGTGAAAAGGTTGAGCACATCCGCTCTCTTGGAATTTCCGTCAACATCGGTCACAACGGCAACAATCTGGACGCCGATACCGACTTTGTTGTCCGCACCGCCGCCGTCCACGACGACAACCCGGAAATCGCGGCGGCTCACGCCCGAAACATCCCGGTTTTTGAGCGCACCCAAGCTTGGGGCGCCATCATGCGTGACTACAAAAACGCCGTTTGCATTTCGGGAACCCACGGAAAAACCACCACAACCTCCATGTCCACCCACATCCTTATGGCGGCACAGCGTGACCCAACCGTTATGATTGGCGGCACACTGCCCCTGCTTCAAGCCGGGCACAGAGTTGGCAAGGGCGACACAATCGTCATGGAGTCCTGCGAATATTACGACTCCTTCCTCAGCTTTTACCCCACCGTTGCCGTCATCCTCAACATCGAAGCCGACCATCTTGACTTTTTCAAGGATTTGGCGGACATCCAAAAATCCTTCCGCAAATTCGCGTCGCTGGTGCCCGAAACCGGTTATATTGTTGCCAATGCCGACGACAAAAACACCATGGACGCCATCGCGGGCTTGGAGCGAAACATCCTGACCTTTGGGCTTAACGCCGAAGCCGACGTCTGCGCCGATAACATCGAGTGCAAGGGCGCTCAAACCGAATTTGACGTTATCTACAAGGGCGAAATATTCACCCACGTCAGTCTGCGTGTGCCCGGACTTCACAACGTCAAAAACGCCCTTGCCGCCACAGCCGCCACCATTTGCCTTGGCATTGACCCCACCGCCGTCACCTACGGGCTTTCCGGCTTTACGGGCGCGGGTCGCCGCTTTGAGTTTAAGGGCAAATACAACGGTGCCGACGTTTACGACGATTATGCCCACCACCCCGGTGAGCTAAAAGCGCTTTTGGACGCTGTGGAAACCCTTAATTACAAGCGCATCATTTTGGTTTTTCAGCCCCACACCTATTCCCGAACCTACGCGCTTTTCAACGACTTTGCAGAGCAGCTTCGCCGCCCAACGCTTTGCCTCCTTGCAGAAATCTATGCGGCGCGGGAGCAAAATACCCTTGGAATTTCATCTTCCGATTTGGCAAAGGAAATCCCGAACTCAAAATATTTTGCCACCTTCACGGAGCTTGAAGCCAGCCTTCGGGAAACAGCACTGCCCGGCGACATCATCCTAACCGTGGGCGCGGGCGACGTTTACAAGCTGGGCGAGCAGCTTGTTGCCGCCGAATAAAACCCATTTTAACAGCTCTTACGGCTCAAAGGTTTTCTAAACCTTTGAGCCGTAATTTTTTTATTTTTGCCGCCGCAAATAATATTTTGCTATTTCCCCGCATTTCCACTGCAAAAAAAGCCAAATTCCGCAGCAGGGAACGACCCCATTTTTGGGTTAACATAAATATAATTATGTTAACAACTTTTATTGGAGGGCTGCCCTATGGCTGTAAGAGGAAAAGTACAAATGCCCAGAATTTCGTTTCTGGGACTGACCCAAATTTGGGAGAAACCGCAAGTTAAAATGGCGGTGGGCTACATACTTAATTTCGTTTTGGGCTTTGCCATGTCCGCGTCAAGGGTGATGACAAGCCTTGCCCCCTTTGGCATTGCAATCGTTGGCAGAGCGGGAGCGGATGTGGGCGGCATATGCTGTCTTTTGGGTGCCTGCTTGGGCTACATTCTGCTTGGGGGCTTCGACTGGGGAATTAAATATGTGGCGACGGCGACACTGGTTTTTACCGTGGTTTTTGTTTTCAGAGAGACAAGGGTAATCAAACGCGCTTGGTTTATGCCCCTGATTGTGACGGCGATTACGGCGCTCACCGCCTTTCTCAACACCTTCGATTTTGTGGACAGCTTCCCCGGGCTTGTCAGCATGATTACCGAGGTGGTGCTGGCGGGAGCGGCAACATATTTCTTCGCAAACGCGCTGTCACCTCAGCAAACCATGACCGAGGAGGCGGAGAGAAAGCAAACCATCAGCGTGCTGGTGCTTTGCGCCTGCCTGCTCATCTCCGTTTCGGGAGTTCTCATCATGGACGTAATTTCAATCGGACGCTTCATCGCGATTTTGCTGGTGCTGACGTCGGCGTATAAGGGGGGAACCCTCTCCGGCTGCTGCGCCGGCACGGCACTGGGGCTTGCAATGGATATGGCGGTGGGCGGCAGTGCCTTTTATGTTATGGCGTTTTCCTTTGCGGGACTTATCGGCGGCGTTTTTTCAAAGCACGGCAGATTTTTGTTCCTGCTCAGCTACATTCTTGCAAACGCGGTGGCGGTTTTGTGGACTTGGGGCACGTCCCTGCGGCTGGAGCTGATGTATGAGGTTTTTGCCGCCTCTGTGATTTTCGCGATTTTGCCCGAGGTGTTTTTGGAATATGTGGGCAGTCTTGCCCAGCTTCCAATTCCGGGAACAGGGGAGTCCGGCTTGCGCCGTTACGCGGCAAGCAGGGCGGAAAAAATCGGCTCCGCCTTCCGTGAGCTTTACGGAACGGTTTTCAAAAGCCTTACGGGCACGGAAAACGACAACGACGTGGCAACAATTTTTGACAGAGCCGCGGCAACGGTTTGCGTGGGCTGTAAAAACAAGGAGGAGTGCTGGCAACGGGATTTTATGGACACTCTGTCCATAATGAACGACGCCACAGCGCCCATGATGAAGCGGGGCAAGCTGATTAAAGAGGATTTGGCGGAGCGCTTCACGGAAAAATGCCCGGCACACTATTCCTTTATCTCCGCTGTTAACAGCGAGCTGCGTTCACTGATGTATCGGCGGCAGTTCCGCAGCCGCTTAAACGAAAACCGCAGTGCCGCCTATGGGCAATATAAGGAGCTGGCGGATATCATTGACGGGGTTGCAAAGGAGCTTAATTCCGCAAAGGGCGCCGACCCTCTTGCCGAGCGAAGAATTCGAAGATTTTTGCGCGCCATGGACATTGAAGCCGAGGTATCGGTTTTTCGGGACAGTCGGAGCAGGCTTCGCTGTATTATCGAAAGCGGAAGGCTGGGTCCACTGCTCCGTCAGGCAAATTACATGGAAATTTTGTCAGGAGTTTTGGGCGTGCGGCTTTGCAAGCCGGCTCAGGAGGAAATTTCCGACAGGCAGCTCATTTTGATGGAGGCGGAGCCTCTGATTGTCAGCGTTGGAATTGCGGGCATGAAGAAAAAGGGCGAGCCTGTGAGCGGCGACAGGGGAACCTATTTCAAAACCGACCAAGGAATTTTGTGCGTTATTCTTGCCGACGGCATGGGCAGTGGCGAGGACGCGGCAAAGGAGAGCATCAACGCCGTGCGCACGCTGGAAGCCTTTCTCCGCGCCGGAGTTGACCCTGCGGTGGCGATGAAAATTTTAAATTCCGTGCTGCTGCTTAAAAACGGAGAGGAGTGGGGATACTCCACCATAGACCTGATGTGCGTTGACCTTTTTACGGGTGAAACCAACTTCTACAAATACGGCGCGGCGCCCTCCTTTGTAAAAAGCGGAAAGGTAATTCGCCGTGTGCGCTGTGAAAGCCTTGCCGCCGGAATTTGCGCGGGAGAGGGCTCTGCCCCGGACATTGTGCGGATGCGCTTGAAGCCCGGAAACGTGGCGCTGATTGCAAGCGACGGCGTGATGGTGGAAAGCGACGACGCTTGGCTTCGGGAGCTGCTGCTGAAAAATGACGGTGCCGACACCAAGGCACTGGCAAAGGAGGCGCTTCGCACTGCTGTACGGCATTTTGGTTGCGAGGATGACATGACGGTGCTTGCCATTCGAGTTGACGAGAGGACCTAGTTTATGAATATGCAAAGCCCAAGCGAGGAACAGAAAACGGATAATTTTAAATCGAAAAAACCAAAGCTGAATAATAAATCCTTGGGGCGGTTAAAATGGAAACAAATGGAGCCGCAAGGGGGAATTGGAGTGGTTAAAGGACTTTCTCACAGAGTGATAGTTGTGAAATCACCGGATGCGAAATATTTTGAGGAAGCAATTTTCGTTATCCGAGAGGACGTTTTGGCTTGCAGGGGCGCGGACACCGCCACGGTTTTAAATGAGGCGCGGCGTGTGGCAAATTCCTATGTTAAGGGTAAGGCAAGGGCTCCCAAGCGTTTGCTGGCAAAATACCCCGCACCCCTCTTTGCGGCGGCGGGAGCCGCCGCAACGGGCATCGCGTGGCTTGCCATGCGCTTGTGCGGAGTGTAGCTTTTGCGGGCTAAAAGTGCAAAAAACGGCTGCAAAAAGCAAGAGAGCCAACAAAAAATTCCGCCGAGCAGAGTATATTTTCAGTATACTTTGTTCGGCGGCGTTTTGTTGTCAAAATTTGTTGTGTTATTGGGTAAAAAATGGTAGAATAATAACGTTGTACCTGTAGATTGAGCGAGGAGTGCGAATTTTGAACATCCTTATAAAAAACGCTTTTGCCATATTACCCGAAAAAAATCAAGAGGGCTGTGATGTTTACATCAGCGAGGGACGTATTGCCGCCATCGGCGCGCCGCCCCCGGGTTTTCTTGCGGAAAAAACCATCGACGCCACGGACAAGCTGCTTGTCCCCGGCTTCATAAACGCCCACACTCACGCCTACATGACCATCCTTCGCAACAGGGCGGATGACAAAAACTTCATGACTTGGCTTTTCGACAACATCGTCCCCATCGAAGACAAGCTTACAGCCGAGGACGCCTATTGGGGCGTTCAGCTTGCCTGCATGGAAATGCTGCGCAGCGGCGTGACAAGCTTTCTCGACATGCACATGTTCCCCCACAGCGTGGCAAAATCCACGGCGGACGTGGGCATTCGTGCCGTTTTGTCCCGTGGGCTCCAAAGCGGCGAAGCGGGCGCTCTCCGCATCCGTCAGGCAAGGGACGACATGGAGGAATTCAAAAACAACAGCCTCATTGGCTTTATGCTTGCCCCCCACGCCCCCTACACCTGTGACGAAGCCTATCTCCACGAAATTTCGGAGCTGGCGGAAACCCTCAACATGGGCATCAACACCCATCTCTCCGAAAGTCGGGACGAACAAAACACCATCAAAAAACGCTACAACATGACCCCTGCGGAATATTACGATAGCTGCGGCATCCTCAAAAGCAACACCGTTTGCGCCCACTGCGTCTATCTTTCCCCCGACGATATGGACCTGCTTTCTGCTCGTGGCGTCAGCGTTGCCCACAATCCCGCCAGCAACATGAAGCTGGGAAATGGCTTTGCAAACCTCCCCGAAATGCAAAAGCGGGGCATAAACGTCTGCCTTGGCACCGATGGCTCGGCAAGCAACAACAACCTCAGCATCCTCCGTGAAATGCAGCTTGCCGCCCTTATCCACAAGGGCACAACAGAGGAAGCCACCACCGTAACCGCCCATCAGGTGTTCAATATGGCAACAACAAACGGCGCAAAAGCGCTGGGACTTTCAAATCAGCTGGGCGAAATTCGGCTTGGAATGCAGGCTGATTTAAGCCTTTTCAATCTTCGAGAACCGGGCTTTTTCCCAATCGGCGACCCCCGTGCCGCGCTTTGCTATTCAAGCGCCGGGCTTTCCGCGGAAACCGTTTTGGTAAATGGCAGAATTCTCCTTGAAAATGGGGAATATACAAGCATCGACAGCGACAGAGTTATCTATGAAATACGCGCAATGTGCAAACGTTTGTACATTGATATTTAGACCCGGGCGGCTGGAACGCCCGGACTGATGAAAGGGTGAGCAATATGGAAAACAAGGATTACGATACCCTCAAGGAGGAGCTTCTCGAAATGCTTGACGCAAAAAACATGAAGCTTTTCAAAGAAACTCTTGAGGACATGAACGAATTTGACGTTGCAAAGTTTATCTCGGAGCTGCCGCAACGAAAAATTGCAATGGTTTTCCGATTGCTTTCAAAATCCCAATCAGCCGACGTTTTTGCAAACTTGGAGGTCGAGGAACAGAGCTACATCATCGAGTGCATCACCGATGCGGAGCTGGGCGACATCATCGAAGAACTCTATCTGGACGACGCCGTTGACCTTTTGGAGGAGCTTCCCGCAAACGTGGTTAAGCGCGTTATGCGCACAGCCACCAGCCAAACCCGCAACCTTATCAACCAATACCTAAAATACCCCGACAATTCCGCGGGCAGCATCATGACCGCCGAATATGTTGACCTTAAGCGTTACATGAACGTCCGTGAGGCGTTTGCCCGAATTCGCCGCATTGGCGAGGACAAAGAAACCATCTACACCTGCTTTGTCATCAGCAGCGACCAAAAGCTTGAGGGCGTCGTCACCGTTAAGGACCTTCTCCTCTCCGAGGAGGAAGCCATAATCGGCGACATTATGGACGCAAACGTCATCTTCGCAAAAACAACGGACGACAGGGAAGATGTTTCCCTCATGTTCTCCGACTACGACCTTTTAACAATCCCCGTTGTTGACCTTGAAGGACGTCTTGTGGGCATCGTCACCGTTGACGACGTGCTGGACGTTATTCAACAGGAAACCACCGAGGACATCGAAAAAATGGCGGCAATTTTGCCCTCGGACAAGCCATATATCAAGCTCTCCGTTTTCGACATCTTCAAAAACCGAATGCCTTGGCTCCTTCTGCTCATGATTTCCGCAACCTTCACCGGCGCAATCCTCACCTCCTTTGAGGACAAGCTGGCGGCTCAGGCGGTGCTAATCGCCTTCATCCCCATGCTGATGGACACAGGCGGAAACTCGGGCAGTCAGTCGGCGGTTACAGTCATCCGTGCCCTCTCCTTGGGGGACATAAAATTCAGCGACTTTTTCACCGTTTTGTGGAAAGAGCTTCGGGTTTCCGTTCTCTGCGGCTTAACCCTTGCCACCGCAAACTTTGTAAAAATCCTGCTAATCGACCGCCTAATCATGGGCAACAGCATGATCACCTTGGGCGTTGCGGCAATTGTTTGCCTAACCCTTGCCCTCACGGTCATTTGCGCAAAGGTTGTTGGCTGCGCCCTGCCGATGCTGGCGGACAAGCTGGGCTTTGACCCGGCGGTTATGGCAAGCCCCCTTATCACAACCGTTGTGGACGCCCTGTCCCTCCTCGTTTATTTCGCAATCGCAAGCTCAATCCTTAACCTTTAAAAAAACGCCGTACCCGAAAAGCTTTCGGGTACGGCGTTTTTTTAATCGGTTGAAGCATCCTTCTTTGGAGCGGGGCAGTTGAGGGAAGCTTTGTATTGCTTAAAGACGAACAGCGCCATCAGCGCCGCCACAAGCAAAAGCAGGGCTTCAACTGCAAAAACGGGGATACTGGCGCTTAAAAGAGCGGAGAAAAAATTTATTGCGGTGTGGAGGAAAAGAGCAACGAAAAGCCAAAGGATTTTTTTGTCCCGCAGGCTCAGCATGACCATGACGGAAAGTCCGATGTGAATGAAAAGTGTGGAAAACCGCTCCAAGCCGGCGGCAAACATCAGCTCCGGCGGACCTGAAAAGGTGGAGGTCAAAAGGAAGGCGATGGCGTTTATGCCCACCAAAACAATTGCTTCAATTCCGCCGTGCCCGATGCCGAAGGCGACGCCGGTTTCAAGGTTGAGCCGACCCTTAAGGAAAAATTTCATCACAAGAAAACGTCCCAGCTCCTCAAAAATTGCGGCGGTGGCGGAGATGATGAAAACATATAAAATCGGCTGCATAAGCTCAACGCTTGCAAACCAAGTGGATTTTGCGGTTAGGAGGGAAAGCAGCGGAATGCGGAGAAAAAGCTGGGAAACGGAAAAGGTGAGTACGCCCAAAAGCACAGGGCGCAGATTGCTGTGCCGCCGATGGCGCATAAAAATTCCGAGAGCGATGGGAAGAATGAAAGCAGTTAAAATCATGAAGCCGCAGCTAAGCTGATTCATATTCGGAGGCTCCTTTTTTGTTTAATAATTTGAAATGACGGGCATGTCCCGAAGTGCCAAATAGTAGTGGGTCAAGGTGATGTTGAGGTAGGGCGTGACCCATAAGCTTACGAAGGGGATAATGGTGAGCATTTGCCAGCCCACAAAGCTAAGGTCAAGAACAAAAAGCTCGCCCTTGTGACCCTGCATCATGCTTTTGCTGGCGTTGATGCATTCAAGTGCGCTCATTTGCGGATTTTCAATCATAATGAAAAGCGCCATGCGGTAACGGTAGCCGGCGACAATGCCGGGGATGATGAGCAAAAATGTCCAAAGCAGGGTGAAGAAATATATGAGAATTTCCAGCCAAAGCACCTTGAAAAAAATTGCGAAGCCGTCGAAAAGGTTCCCAAAGCTCGCCTTGACCCCGTTGCAGGTGTTAAGGCAAAAAATTGTGAAGCCGGTTGAAAGCATCATGACCATGAGTGAAATCGCAAGATCCAGCAGGCGGGCGCTAAGACCGATTTGGGGGATGGTGGGAAGATAGTCATAGTTCCCGGCGGCAAATTGCGCGGACAATTTTTGTAACATTTGGGGGTAGCCCGTGACCATAAGGTTGAGGTATTGGAGCACGAAAAGTATTGAAACTAACACAAGCCCCACAAGCACCGGGGAGGGCTTTGACCCGGAAATTGTAAGCTTTGCGTTTTGCTTTATCGCAGAGCGATTTATTGTCATAAGAGTGGCTCCTTTTCGAGAATAATAACACGCTTCACAGTCTAGCATAATTCCGTCAAAAACGCAATGGATTGGAAGGGGAGAGAGCGAAGCTTATGTAATTGTAAAAAATCGAAAAAGGTGTTATAATACCCAAGAATAAATCACCGATGGCTTAATGAAAGGAAAAAACCTCCTATGAATGAGCTCCAAACAAAAATCCTTGCGCTTAAAAAAGCGCAGAACGCCATAGTTTTAGCCCACTACTACCAGCCTCTGCCGGTTCAGGACATTGCAGATTTTGTCGGCGACTCCTTCGCCCTTGCAAAGCTTGCCCAAAACGCGAAGCAGGAAAAAATCATCCTTTGCGGCGTCCGCTTTATGGCGGAGAGCGCAAAAATCCTCAACCCGGAAAAAACAGTATTTCTGCCCGTTTCCTCCGCCGGCTGCCCCATGGCGGACATGATTGCGCCGGAGGATATCAGAGCCCTGAGGGCAAAATATCCCGACGCCGCCATTGTTTGCTATGTCAATTCCTCCGCCGCGGTCAAGGCGGAAAGCGACGTTTGCTGCACCTCCTCCTCGGCGGAAAAAATCGTCCGTGCCCTGCCGAACAAGCAAATTGTTTTTGTCCCCGACAAAAATCTTGGCAGCTATGTGGCGGAAATGGTTCCCGAAAAGGAAGTCATTCTATACGACGGCTGCTGCCCCATCCACGACGGCGTCAGCCTCAAAGACGCCCAAAACATGAAAAAAGCCCACCCCCAAGCCAAGCTGCTCATTCACCCGGAATGTCGGGCGGAGGTGGTCGCGCTTGCGGATTATGTCGGCTCAACCGCGGGAATTTTGGATTACGCCCGCAAAACAGAAGCAGAGGAGCTGATTATCGGCACCGAGGTGGGCGTTTTTGAAATTCTAAAAAGAGAGCTGCCCAACAAAAAAATCCTCCTCCTACGCGAAAATTTCCTCTGCGAAAACATGAAAAAAACCACGCTAGAGGATGTTCTAGCCTGCCTAGAGGGCAAAATAGACGAAACCCTCCTAGCGGAAACCGAAATGAAAGCCGCCAGAAAAAGCCTTGAACGCATGATAGAAAT
>JAVVZC010000029.1:0-11412 GCA_036650755.1 Oscillospiraceae bacterium | reverse complement strand
GGCGGAATTTCAAGGAACATAAGGTTCAAATCCACCGCCGTTGCAATCCCCTTCACCGTCCCGGTGTAGGAATACTGCCAAAAGCGGTGCTCATAGTAAAAGTCCGGCGCAACGCCGGGCGCGGCAGCCCAAAAAGTCAGTCCCGCCAAGCGGTTCAGCTCATATTCAAGATACCCGAGACTGCGATAAAAATAAACTCCCGCCTCATATCCCTCGGCGGAAACCCGACTGCAAAAAGCCAAAGCCCCGTCGGTAATCATGTCCGAGGTCGCCTCATCCGTCCGCGCCGTGTTCCCGTTTCCAATCCGTTCCCAGTCGTAAAAAACCGGCAGGCTCAGCTTATAGCCCTCAATAATTTTGAGCAAAAAATCCGCTTCCTCAACGGCTTCTGCAACGCTTATCGCCTGAGAAAAAAAGTAAATTCCAACCTTAATCCCGGCGGCGAGAGCGCCCTCAATATTCTTTCGAAAAAACGCGTCCTCAAAAAGCTCACCCTCGCTGAAGCCCCGATAGCCGGCGCGGATAATCGCAAACTCAACCCCGTCACTGCGGACGGCAGCCCAGTCAATTTCACCTTGGTGCTCCGAAACGTCAATCCCGCGGAGAGCCTCAAATTTCGTACCGCCGTAATCCACAAAGGCGCCCTCCGAAAAAAACTCCTCCGAGGAAAAATTCGAAACCGGCAGCTCCTCATAAAGAGGAACCCACATCTCGCCGCCCCTGCCGTCGGCAACGGAAACCATCCCCGCGTGTGGGTCAACAAAAGGCGGAGCACCGCAGGCGCAAAGCCCAAAAATCAAAGCCGCGGCAAACAAAGCGGAGACAAACCGCCGCAAGCCACAGTGTTTTCCAAATATCCCATCCATATATGTAAACCCTTTCACCAAGTTTCTAAGGCAAGAGTATAACACATTTGCATATTCTTTGTAAACTCAGTCCAGCATGGAACGAACAAGATAACGGCCGTTATATTTCAAGTATTTGCAAAGTCTTTCCCTGCCGCGTTTTATAGTTCTGCTGACGGTAGAGGGGCTAAGCCCCAAACGCTGGGCAATTTCCGTCATGCTCATCTGCTCAAAATAATAGAGTCTTATCAGCTCCTCCTGCCTCTCCGTAAGCTCCTCCCGAATAACGCCGTGAACCCGAGTGCTCATGCTCCCCGAGGGGTCCAAAAGTCCCACAAACTCCTGCAGCGCCTCATGCTCCAGCTTCTTGTTTTCTAATCCGTTCAATTCTTTCTCTCCTCTCAAAATAAAGCTTTAAGTAATTGGAAGTGGCGATACAGTCGCGGCTCATGGCAGTAAGCAGTGTAATTTCCCGACGAAGCTCAAACTCGTCAAGCATACTGAAATCCTCTCGATGGAGCATGTGCCTCAATTCAAATAATCTATTTCTGCAAGCAATTCCGCTTACCCTATACTGGGCGGCAAGCTCCAAAATATCAGCCATAACATGGTTCCTCCATTATTCTTTTTGTGAAAAGTCAAAATTTAAGTTGACAAACGTAGGTATATTTGCTAATATAAGTCTCGCTGATGATGCGCTGGTGTAGCTCAGCCGGTAGAGCAGCTGATTTGTAATCAGCAGGTCGGGGGTTCGAATCCGTCCACCAGCTCCACTTCAGTTATCATCTCCAAAAACTTCATATGGAGGAGTTCCCGAGTGGCCAAAGGGGGCAGACTGTAAATCTGTTGTCAGTGACTTCGGTGGTTCGAATCCACCCTCCTCCACCAAAGCGTTCAATCGCTTAAGGTTTTGCACTTCACAATTTTGTGAAGTGCTTTTTTTATCCAAAGCCCTCCTCCGCCCCCTTCTTTTTCTTTGGGCGCAAAGCTCCGCGAAGTCAAAATCGGAGATAATAAGGCTTTCACTCTCCTCAAGGGCTTCTCCGTCACCAAAAAGCTCCCCCGAATGCAATTTGCACCCAAGGGCTCCCTGCAAATATCCAAAATTCAGAACCTGCAAAATCTGGGGCTGCTCAGGACAATTTCTATAAATAATCAAAACCTCCGAAGCGGAAAACTCTCCGAAACCTCATACGGAGCTTGTTTCCCGCAAAAATGCCAATACAATCAGTAATACTGCCAAAGTGAAAACCAATAGAGCGCCAAAAATTGTTCACCCACCTAAAAATGAATTTTTACTAAGCACCCACTTGCAAAATTCAAAAGCTTCGTATATTATGTTAGAGTAAATTTCCCTTCTCCCCACACCCGAAAATCGGGAATAATCAAACAAGGAGAAACCAAAATGCTAACAAACAAATATCTTCAAGGTGTCTATGACACCGTTAAAACCCGTAATCCCAACGAGCCGGAATTTCATCAGGCAGTTCAGGAGGTTCTGGAAAGTCTGGAATTTCTGCTGGAAACCCACCCCGAGTACGAAAAAAGCGGCGTAATCGAAGCTTTTGTGGAGCCGGAGCGCCTAATTTCCTTCCGCGTCCCTTGGTACGATGACGCAGGCAAGCTCCAAATCAACCGCGCCTATCGTGTCCAATTCAACTCCGCAATCGGACCCTACAAGGGCGGGCTTCGCTTCCACCCCTCGGTCTGCCCCTCTGTCATCAAGTTTTTGGGCTTCGAGCAAACCCTCAAAAACAGCCTGACAACTCTCCCCATGGGCGGCGGCAAGGGCGGAGCGGACTTCAACCCCAAGGGCAAGTCCGACCCCGAAATCATGCGTTTCTGCCAAAGCCTAATGACCGAGCTCTATCGCCACATCGGTCAATTCACCGACATTCCCGCCGGCGATATCGGCGTCGGTGCCCGTGAAATCGGCTACCTTTTCGGTGAATATAAGCGCATAACAAACCGCTTCGACGGCGGCGTCCTTACCGGCAAGGGCTTAAGCTTCGGCGGCTCTCTGGCGCGTACGGAAGCAACAGGCTATGGTCTTTGCTACTTCACCCAAGAAATGCTCTCCTGCATGAAGGGCGACAGCTTCAAAGACAAAACCGTGGTCATCTCCGGTGCCGGCAACGTAGCAATCTTCGCCTGCGAAAAAGCCCAAAGCTTCGGCGCAAAGGTAGTCGCTCTCTGCGACTCCACAGGCTACATCCACGACCCCGCCGGCATAAAGCTAGACCTTGTCAAAGATATCAAGCTAAACCGCCGTGCCCGCATCAGCGAATACGCAAAGGAAGTCCCCGGCTCCGAATACCATGACGGTTGCTCCGGCATCTGGACCATAAAATGCGATATAGCCCTCCCCTGCGCCACCCAAAACGAAATCGACGCCGACTCCGCCGCAGTCCTCATTAAAAACGGCGTTATGTGCGTTGCAGAGGGCGCAAACATGCCCTGCACCTTGGATGCCACAAAGCTATTCATCGACGCAGGCGTCCTCTTTGGACCCGCAAAGGCGGCAAACGCCGGCGGCGTTGCAACCAGCGGTCTTGAAATGAGCCAAAACAGCCTCCGTCTCTCATGGAGCTTCGATGAAGTCGACGAAAAACTTCATGGCATCATGAAAAACATCTTCCACAACGCCTACGACGCCTCCATAAGCTGCGGCAAAAAAGGCAACCTAGTGGTCGGCGCAAACGTAGCCGGCTTCATAAAAGTCGCGGACGCCATGATGCGTCACGGCTTCTAAAAAAACCACCCGCCTCACAATCAAGGTCGGAGAGAAAATTTTCTCTCCGACCGTTTTTTTATTTAGAACCGCCCTTAGTCGAGTTGCTTTCAATAAACATAAGGCGAGTCTCATGGCGTGCCAGCACATCGTCGTGCTCATCCACCCGCTCCCAAAGCTTTGAATGTGCCTCGCTGTTTTTCTCCGTCAGCCCGGAAATGTTTTTTTCCAAAGCCTTAACAATCTCGGTAAGGCGCGTAATAGTAGAATTCAGGCTCATAAGCGGGCGGATAACCGTCGCGCAAAGCCCCACAAGAGTAGCGATAACAGTAACGACCATCCACTCACTCATAAAAACCCCTCCAAAATTTCAATTACTGATAAATCTCAAGCTCTTTCCAGCTTTTTACCTTGCTCTCCAAAGCTCCCCAACTGGGCAGCTTCGCCATAATCTCGCTCCACAGCGTGTAAAGAAAAATATATTGGGCGGCGATGTGGCAGGGAATAATCTGCTCAATGCGCTTTTTCAAGCCTTCAAAGCCCTCGGGAATGCCCCTGTTGCTTGGAAACTTAACAACAGCGGTCTGGGCAGTCTCCCCCTCGCTGATGGCAGCGTCAATCCCGCAGCCCCCAAGCGTATCGTTCAGCGCGTCAAGGGTAAAGCAGCCCTCCCGAATGCGCAAAAGCGCCATAACAGCCCGTCTTGCGTCCTGCATGGTAATATAGGCGGGGCGATAGGGCAAAAGCTCCTCATATTTGCGAAGCCCCAAGTCCTCCGCGGAAGCCAAAATAGCCTCCCGCCCCAAAAGCTCCAGCTCCGAAAAAATCTCGTCCAACTGAGCGCCGATAACAGCAAGCTCACAAGCCCCAATGCCGGAGTCCAAATCATAAATCCCCGTAGGCTCCAGCAGTTGCTTCAAATAATCAACATAAGCCAGCAAAATCAACTCCCCGTAACGGTAACAGCGCCCAAGCAGGGCAGCTGCTTACCGGTAATAGCAACATCCGCGGCGGGCGCGGAAATAGAGTAGTTAGAAAGCCCGGGAACGCCAAAAATAACGCTGCCCAGCCTTGCAAGCAAAACCTTTTTGCCCAGCAGTCTGCCGTCAAAATAAGTACCCAGCGCCGCCTTAACAGCCGCGGAAACCGTTTCAAAGCTGCTCTGCCCGTCGGTTTCAATAGAAACGCTGATAGGCACAGAAACCGTGGTCGGTGCCGAAACAGCAAGGTCAACGCAAATCTCCCTTTGAGCGGCAAGCTTCGCCCGAACCGTCTCAACAAGCGCCGCAGAGGGAACCCCGTCGTTGCTGGCAATAGTTATGTCAACCGTGCCCACGCCTCTTGCTCTGGGCGCGACGGAAACCGCTCCCACCCCCGGCGTGTCCAAGGCGGCAGCCTCGTAATAGGCAACGTTTGAGCCGTTTGGAAGACTTGCAAAGCTGCTCAAAACCCTTTTTCGCAGCTCCTCGTCACTCTCCTGCCCCGAGCCGCCGGAAAAAGCCGCCGGGTTAAAGCATTTAAAAATTCCCACCGGCGCTTGGGACATCAGCGTCACGCTGTTTGCGGGCACATTCCCCGCCTCGCCCCCAAACCTTGCGATGGCGTTTGCCGTGCAAAAAAGCCCGCCCGCCTCAATGCGCGCCGACTGGGTGGTCAAAAATTCCGCCCCCGCCGCGTTCAAGCAAACAGTCCCCGCGGGAACCAAAAGCGCCGTTGCCCTCACCTCCGAGGTTTCAAATCTCAAAACCCCGCAAGCTGCAACAGCAAGCCCTCTTTTAAGCCCACGACCGGCGGCGTGCAAATCAAGCGAAGCCCCGGAAGCACTCTGGGGAAAAGCCTGATTTTTCGTCCACTCCACCTGTGCCCAAAGGCTGGAAAGCTCGGCGGCAACAGCGTTAAGACGCAAATCCATGTCTCCGCCCGCCGTAATCGAAGCCCCCGTTCTCCGCTCCAATTCGTCCTTCATTTCCTCAACAATCCTAGTAGTATCCTTCAAAAAACATCCCTCCAATGCCCTTCTAAAATCCCGTTTCAAGCTCAAAGCTTCCGCCCTCAAAGCTAAACAAAAGCGAAAGCGTCCCCGTGTCTCCCTCACCCGCCAAAAGCGAAAGGCTTTCAAGCACAAGCCCCGTTTCGTCGGAAAGCGCCTCCAAAACGAACTGTCTCGCCGCCGTTTCCCGCAGTGAAGGCTTGATGGAGCCCAAGGTGTAAAGCCGACTTCCAAAGTCGGGCAAAGGCAAAAAGCTGCCCCGCTTCGCCCGAAGCTTCATGGTAATTCGCTGAATAATTTCCTCAAAGCCCTCCGTAGTCGAAAGGGCGTGAAACTCATTTATAACATATTTTCCCTCAACAATTTTAAGCTCCACCGCTGCCACCTCCGCCGGAATTGCCCGCAACAACCTGCACCCCGTTAATATAAAGCGAACCAAAAACGTCCACCCGACCCCTAAGAGAAATAGGACCCGAAAGCTCAATTTCGCCGCTGTTTTTCAGTCGAATAAAGCTGCTGCCGCCAGTTGTTATGTAAACTTCTCCCGGAGCCATCCCCTCTGGAACCGCCCCATCAACCCTGCCGATAACAAGGCTTTCCCCGTCGGCACTTCGTGCCAAAAGCACCTGCTCCCCCGTTTTCGGAAGTCGCAAAGCGCCCCCGCAGGAAACAATTTCCCCGTTTCGTGCCTCCCCCTCCGTCAAAACGCAGGGCGAAACGCCCCCAATGGTAACAAGCCCCACGGCGCAGTCGCCGCCGCCCAAGGCTTCGCCCGAAACCTTTTTCGAAATCCACATTCCTATTCCACCCGCCTTGTCAAAATAATCTCCGTACCCGCGCCCTCTCCGTCGGCAAAGCAACAGCTTCGCCCAACAAAAAAACTGCCCTCAAGCCCAAGCGCCGTGCCCGAAAGCTGAATAACATCCCCCGGAAAAGCCCCAAAAAGCGTGGGAAGTGAAAGCGAAAGCATCATTTCCTCCTCCCGAGAACGGGCAATCTGGTACTCCCCCGTAGACCGCATGGTGTCAAAGCGAGTGTTTCGCGGCACGTTAACAACCCGCCGACAATGCCCGCCCCGCTGAATAAATTCAGCATTCTCCACCCGATTAACAGTCCCCAGCGCCTTGTTTTTCACCAGCGCCTCAGAAATAACCCCATAGCGTTTTTCCTTTAGCACCGCCTCAAAAACCGCGCAACTACCGTCAATAGCAAGCCTCTCCCCCGGAGTTTCCCCCAGCAAAAGCACACCCTCCCGAGAAAATCGCGGCTTCACGCCGCAGCCAAACCACAAAAAGTCCTCCAAAACCCGCCAACAACTGGAGCCGCTTGCCACAACCAGCGCCTGAGCACGGGGCGAAGCGTTTTTCCGAATATCCGAAATCCCCCAAGGCAAAACATAGCGCTCCAAAATCGTGTCCAGCCCGGCGGAAAAATATTGTGCCGCCTCCGCCTCATTGTCCAAAAGCAGTGCGGCAAGGGAGCGCCCCCGAATTGAAGCCAAGCAGCCCTTTTCCCCCGCCCGAACCTCAAACTCGTCCACAACTCCCACAAAAACCGTCTTGCCCTCAAAAACCGCCCGAAAGCGAACAGCCTCCGAAAGCAGTGAAAGCATGCTCTTGTCGTAAGCAAAGCAAATCTCAAAGGCGTCGCAGGGCAGCCCCGCTCCGTAAGAAAATTTCCAAGCCGTCAAAACCGGCAATTCAAATACTCCGCCCCTAAAATCCGTCAAAAAAGTCTCCAAAAAAAGCCCCCCTAAGAAAGAAAAATAACGTCGCCCACAAAATAAATATTGGGGTTCCGAATTTGCGGGTTAAGCTTCAAAAGCGCCTCAAGTGACATTCCGTTCTTGTTTGCAAGCCCCCAAAGTGTGTCCCCCCGACGAAGTGTGTAGCTCTTTTTCGAAACGGGCTTCACAATGTTTTCCGCAGGCACAGGCAAAGCAACAGGCGTCGCCCGAAGCTTATAGCCCTCGCTGCACTCCCAAAATTCAAACTCATATCTCACATAATCCTCTCGAGGCTCCTGCTTCAGCTTCAGTGAAACGAACCAAGCCGGCGCGCTCTGCCAAATGGGGTGAACCAAAACCTTTGGCTCGCTTTCATAAAACATGCAGGCAAGCTTTTTAAACTCGTCATAGGCTCCCGCCCCCGCAAATTCGCCCTCGCCCCGCAAAATTCTCTGGTCCCGCCCCATATCCTGCAAGGTGTAAAGTCCAAAGGGAACCTTGTTGCAAACAATTCGCCTGCTGTAAACAATCTCATAAAGCTTGGGATTGTGGGGCCAGGTGTAATCCCCGTAACGCATAGGTGAAAGAACCATAAAACCCTCCGTAAAATCTAAAAATTTCCCCTAAAACCGCTCAAAAGCTCCGTCATATCTTCGGGCGTCCCGACAAAAAAGCTCCGAAAGCTTCTCGGGAAAAGCGCCAAGCCCCGTTTGAAGCAGTGTCTCAGCCTCAGCAAAATCGCCGACCCGCTCCCCCTCACCGCTCTCCGCCTTAAATTCAAGCCCTCTCCGATAATTTCCGGAAAGTCTCTCCTTCAAAAAATCCCGACGCTTAAATCTGGGCACAAAGTCCCTCTCCTGCTCCTCCGAAGAAAGAACATTTTCCGGCTCACCGCCAAAAACTCCCCGCCTTCTCTCCGCCCCAAAGGGGTTGTCAAAAGCAGAAAGCAGCCCCGATTGGGCGCTTGCCGCCTCGTCAAAGCTTCTTTCCTTTCCCGCCGCCGTGACGTCAAATTCGGGCGCAAAGCCCAAAACCCTTGTCCCGCCGCCAAGCTCGCTCAAAATAGCCTTTGCCATCTCCATAAGCTCCGCCCGATGGGGGTTTTTCGAAATTCCCAAATTTTCCATAATTTTTATTTCTCTCCAAGCTCGCAAAATAATTTCTCGTCAAAGGCGGGATTGCTCCCGCCCTCGCCCCCGCTGTCCCCTGCTCTGAGGCGGCAATCCAAAACCATGTGCGCCCCGCAAATAACGCAAGCCTCGTCCGATAGTTTTTTCGCCGCCCTTGACCCGGGCAAAATCCGAAACTCCCGCAAAATCAGCCATCTAAGCCGTTCCAAGGCGTCGTCCTCAAGCCGCCCCACAAGGGTTTCAAAGGTCAATTTGCCATCTCCGTTCTATGGCTGGAAATCACGGTAATGTGCTCCGCCACCATTTGGCTAAGCTCACCGCTCTCCTCAATCCTGCTCCACTGACAGCCGGTGTAAATAATCCGCCTGTCAGGCTTCACAATAACCAGCGAAAAGTTTTCAAGTGAATGAAAATTTATCCCGTCGCTGATAGCGTCGTCAGTGGCGTAAAGCCGTGTCAGCTCAAGACGGTAGGTAAGCTGGCTTGCAACGGTGGCAATAGGCTCCCTCTCGCCAAAGGCCTCAATAACCTGCTCCGAGCGGCAGGCGGTAGCCTTGTAGCCTTGAACCACGGCAAGCTTTTTGCCGTTTGCCTCAAGGTAAATATCACTGCTGGTAGGAAATCCAATAACACTCATAATTTTTCCCCCTAAATACTGATGTGGGCAGAAAGGTTAATGCGGTTCAGCCCATGAGCAACGGTAAAGTCAAAGCCCACGGCGCAAACGGAGGGATCCAAAGCATCCGCCGCCGCCGTAACAGCGCCATAGCTGTCAATAATCTCCTGCTTAAGCTTATTTTCAAGCTCAATAATAACCTGTGTGCGAATAGCCCCTCGGGTCTGAACCGTGTTCTTAACTCGCGGAAACTTAATTCGCAGTGCCGCGCGCACAGCCGGAATAACATCGTCAATAATCAAAACGGTGCTAAGCTCCCTCCAGGTGCTGTCCGCCTCATTGGCGGTGGTAGTTCTGGTGGTAATCCCGCGCACAACGCAATTTTTTTCCATAGCGTGCTCAATGGGCGTAATACCCGCCTGAACAAGTGTGGTAATTTCAGCGTCGGAAAATCGGCGGTCAAAGCCTTCAAGCCCCAAAAGCTCCGCCCCGCAAACAGGCAGTGCCGGGTCACCGCCCGCGCCCAAAACTCCCCCGAACGCGGCGGCAACAGCACCGGGCACAGCCCCCGTCCCGCTCTCGCCGGGATAAACCATAACCATGCGCTCACAGTTAAGAGCAGCCGCCTTCGCCGCCATCTCCCCAACATTTCCCAAGCCCTCAATAACGCCAATGCGATATTTAAAGCTTTCGGAGGCGCCCATAATGGCGGTCTGCATAGCCTTGTGAACCTCCGCCAAGCCGCTGTCGCAAAGCATAACAGAAACCTTTTCCTTGCTCATAAGCACAGCAAAGGCAGTCTCATAATCAGCCTTCGTCGCCGCAGCATCTTTAGTAACCACAGGCACAGCCTCAATAGCCGCCGCTCCGTTCAAAAGCAAAATCTCAATAAGCTTCACCATGGAGCAGCCCGAGCCAAAGCATGTTATAGCCTCCCCAAGGGAGCTGATTTTAACGCTCTGACCCATAGTTCCCGATTTCGCCACAGCCGCAAGCCCAACAGTCCTGCCAAGCCTTGCCCCGTTGCGCGCGCTTGAAACCTCAATGGAGGAATAAACCCCCGGTCTTTCATTAACAGTCATATTTTCACAGTTCCTTTCAAAACATAATTCAAAAATTCAGTCCCATCCCCGGAGCTTTCCGCCACCAAAAAAGCAAGCGCTCTAAGCGTGCATTTACAGCGAAAACAGCCGCTTTCCTCGTCCGCCGAAACCTCCCCGCAGGAAAGCTCCAAGCCCCGAATGGAGGAGGGCAGCCCGGAAAGCGCTCCGCGAAGGGCGTCGGCGCATTGAATGCAGCCGTCAGCGCCGGCGGCGCTTTCAAAGGGAGAAAAAACATCAAAGCCCAGCAAAAGCTCCAGCCGTCTGCCAAAAAGCTCCGTTTCCAAGCCCTGTGCCCCGATTTTAATGCCCAAATATTCCCCCAGCCCGGAGCTGAGACACTTGCAGCTATCCACTCCAAGGCAAACAAAAGCCCCAAGGCTCAAATCCGCCCGCCGATTGGGAAACTGCCGAAAAGCCTTAATCCCCGCCGCCGTCAAGGCGCTGACAACAGCGGTCAAAACCGTGTCAAGCATTGAGGCTCACCTCGCTTGTCCGTTTCAAAATACATTCTCGGTGAGAAATCAGGTTCCCCAAATAAACTTCCTGCACGCTCAAAATCTCAAATTCATCCCCGCCGCAAACAAGCCGAGTAATCCCGGAAAAATCCTCCTTTGGCTCCGCCAAAAGCCGAAATCTTTCCCTCGGCAAAAAGCCCGCCTTAGTGCGAACTCTCTTTGCGGTTTCAGCAGGACGCAGAGGCTCCAAAAAGCCCAAAAACTTCCGTCCCTTGGTCGCCGTCCCCGCAAAAGCGGTCAAAACCCGAGCAAAGCTCCAAATTCCGTCAAAAGCAGCCGACATTAAGCTCTCACCGCCCTAAAATCAAAGCCTTGGTCCTCCAAATATCCCATAAGCATCAGCTCCGCCTGACGTCGCAGTGCCAGCACGGAAGCCCCGGAGGAAACCCGGTTTTGCCGTTTAACGCTGATACTGCCCGCAGAAAAGCTCTCAAATATTTCAGGCTCCAGCCCCATGTACAAAGAGAGCGCCAGAGTTCCCGCCGCCCGAACAAAGCTGTCATGAATGTCCGCAATCCCAATGCCCGCCTTAAGCCTAAAGGAAAGCTCATCCCTTGCGGCGGCGCACATTTCCCGCAAAATGCCCTCTGTCCCCGCGGGAAGCTCCTCCCGCATCAGCGCCTTCGCCTTAGTAAAAATCTCATTGATTAAATCCAAAAATTTCTCCCCCTTCGGCGGGGGAATTGAAGTTCCCCCGCAGTGGTAAAAAGCTATATTTTCAAAACCTTTGCCGCCTCGGTGTAAAGCTTGGCAAAG
>JAVVZC010000028.1:0-11510 GCA_036650755.1 Oscillospiraceae bacterium | reverse complement strand
TTTTTATTCCAAGGAGCTGAAATAGCTTTCCATTAGGGCGATGAATTCTCTTGTGCTGGCAAGGGCTTCACGGTTTATGTTGTAGCTCAGTCCTATTTCGGGAATCATGTTGGGTTCGCCAATTTCCACGCAGTATTTGCCGATTTGGGGGTCCTTCATGTAAAAATGGGGGATTGCAACAAAGCCCTGACCGTTTAAGGCGGCGCCGATAAGGAGGTTTAGGTCCATGGACTCGCAAACGATATTGGGTGTGTAGTTTTTCATTTTGAAGTAGTTGTTCATGTTGTTGCGAATGCCCGCGCCCGTAGGCGGCGCAACCATTGGATGACCAATAACGTCCGCCATAAAAAGCGCCTCCCTGCCAATCAGAGGGTCGCCCGGGGGCAAAAGAATACAGCCCTTTTCGGCAAAAACCAGTTCAGTTTTGATGTGGCTGTTTTCGTTTGGGCTGATGGGCGGTGTGCAGAAGGCAAAATCTGTTTCCCCGGTCATCAGCGCGTCCATAATGTGGGCTCTGTCGGAATATTTAATGGAAATCATGTTGTAGGGGTTTTGTTTTTTGTAGGCGAGCATAATTCCCGTGCTGTAGCCCGTGTTGTCGCACATCAAACGGATGTCCCTTTGCTGCTTATCCGCAAGCTGGTCCATTTCGTCCACCAAATTATCAAGGTCTGCAAGAAGTTTGCTTGCTCTCGCGTAAAAATATTTTCCGTTTTGGTTGAGCCGCAGCCGCCGATTTACCTTGTCGAAAAGCTTAAGCTCCAGTTCGTTTTCCAATTGACCGATTACTTTTGTAAGAAAGGGTTGGGAGGTTCCAAGCTTTTCCGCCGCCTTGGAAACGTGCTCCAGCTCTGCCACCATACAAAAAAATCGCAAGTCCCTAATTTCCATGGTGTTCTCCAATTCATTAGTTTTCCCTTGTTCTCGGCTATGGCAATTATCTCACACTTAACAAAACAAATATAGGGGGATATTTTACAAAACCTATTCTGCAATTGGTATGTTTCATACAAAGCACCGACTATACTTTGAACAGGAGGCTCATTTGTTCTTTTTGCCCCGAGGCGCAAACTTCATGCTTTTGCAATTATGGCAACATATCTTTAGCGCATATCAGGTCATGTTCAACAACATATTATACTTTTCTCACCGATAATGCTACAATATTTACAATATCCGAAGCAAAATTTTATAAAGGGGGAAAAATCATGGCAGAGCGAAATTTAGAGCTTGATTGGAAAAAATGGTACAGCGACCATCTCACAGCGCTTGAAGGCTCATCAAAGCTTATCCAAGACGGCGATGTTGTTTGGGTGGGGCAAGGCCCCCAAATTCCTTTTGGAATGTTGGACGAATTAAACGCTCACGTAGAGGATTACCACAATGTTTTTTTCATCTGGAACTGCTCAACCTATCCCTTTGATTTGCTGACAAACCCGGAGAGCAAGGGACATGTGCGCATGACCTCCATGTTCGACCTTATCTTTGAGAGAATGTCTCAGGAGCTGGGCATTATGGAGAACAGCGGCAACGGCTATGACCACATTTACGAAACCCTGATGATGTATGGCTGTAACACCTTTGCGGTTCACATCCTGCCGCCGGACGAAAACGGCTGGTGCAACTTTGGGCATTACGGCTGCTCAAACGGCAACGAAATTATACATATGCCCGGCGTTAAAAAGAAAATTGCCTTTATTGACAAAACCGGCGTGCTCCCCATTCACGGCGAGCGTGACCATGTGAGTGTGCATATTTCCGAGTTCGATTACATTCTTGAAGCTGACACGGAAATGATTGAATTCCCCGAACCACTGCCCACCGCGTCAGACAAAAAGATTGCCGCAAACATCGCGCCCTATATCCATGAGGGCGACAAGCTGGAAATCGGCTGGGGCGGGATTGGCTTGGAGGTGCTGAAAAACCTTAAGGGCACGGGAACCTATGAGATTTTTTCCGAGGTTTTCTGCGACAGCATGGCAAAGCTTTGCGAGGAGGGGGTTTTGACCAGCATCACAGCCTGCTCACCCGCCGCCTGCACTCCATATTTCTTTGAATTTGCCTCCCGCGACAACCGTGTCAATCTCATTTCAATGCTGGAATCCATCAACCTTGACGTTATTGACAAGCAGGAAAACCTAGTCGCCATTAACTCCACCTTCATGGTTGACCTTATCGGTCAGGCATGCTCCGAGGCTCAGGGGCTAAAGCCCTATTCCGGCGCGGGCGGCTCCCTTGCCTACATCTATGGTGCCATGCGTGCCCCCGGCGGACGCAGCTTTGTGAACCTGCGCTCCACCTTTGTTGACCCCCAAGGAAAGCTCCGCTCAAACATTGTGCCTTGGTTGCCCGCGGGCAGCATCGTCACAACTCCGAAAAACATAATGATGTACATCGTCACGGAATGGGGCGTGGCGGATGTTTTCCTAAAAACCCTGCCCGACCGCATCCGCGCGCTGATAAAAATCGCTCATCCCAAGTTCCGCAAATGGCTTCGGGACGAAATTGCGACCACGCCCATGATATTTGAAGCCGACTTCGCGGGCTATCAGCTCTATGACAATTTGGCACCCGAGGATATTCCCACAGAGTTTTTGAAAAACGACTAAACCGCTCTCGGCGCTATTTCCAAAAAACAAACAGGGGAAAAGCAAAAGCTTTTCCCCTGTATTGTTTTTTGTGGGTTTTTTTAGAATTGGAGGGCGGCTTCCCAGCCCTCACGGACGGCTTCCAGTGCCTGACGGGGACTGTTGGCGTCACCGATGCAAATCACGCTTGGGTAGGCGTCCTTGATTTGCCCGTAAAGCCGATTTTCGGCGCGGGAACCGCAGGCAAAGATGATGCTTGTGAAGCCCGACAGCTTCCGCTCCTCGCCATGGCATTCCACTGTAACCTCTTGACCCTCCACTGAAATGAGCTTGGTGTTGGTCAGCATTTGCACCCCGTCCGCCGCCAGACGGCGAAGCATGGGCTGAAGATTGTTCGGCACCATTCCCGCTCCGATTGCGGGCAGCATTTCAATCATGGTAAGCTGCAATTCGCCCAGCTTTTGGTGGGCAAGTAGTTCGCAGACCTCGCAGCCGACCATTCCGCCGCCCACCACAAGAACCTTGCCGCCTAAAATCACAGCTTCGTTTTTCAGAACCATTTGTGCCCTTATCGCCGTTTCCGGGGAAACGCCGCTGATGGGCGGGATAATTTCCTCGGCACCTGTGGCAACAATGACCACATCGGGTGAATAGGCGTCAAGCTCTGCCTTTGTTGCTTCAACGCCGAATTTTATTGTGACCTTAAGCCTTGCAAGCTCGTTTTGAAGGTAGACTAGCCAGCGGCTGATTTCCTGCTTGTGGGGCGGGATGCAGGCGACTGCAAGCTGACCGCCAAGGGCGCTCCCCCGCTCCAAAAGCGTAACTTTGTGCCCACAAATCGCGAAGGCACGGGCACTTGCCATTCCGCCGATGCCGCCGCCCACGATGACAACATTTTTGGGCTTGTCCGACCGGCGAAGCTCCAGCTCTTTTTCACGCCCCAAGGCGGGATTGATAACGCAGGAGGCGGGTCTTCTTTTGGTTTGCTCACCGATGCAGCCAATTCCGCAGGCGGCACAGGGGGCGATTTCGGATATTTTCCTTGCCTGAGCCTTGTTCACGAATTCCGCGTCGGACAGGAGGGCACGTCCGATTACAACGCCGTCCACCTTGTTGCTGTCCACCAGATATTCGGCATATTCCGGCTCCGTAATTTTGCCCACCACGATAACGGGTACTGTGGAGATTTTTTTGATTTCCTCCGCCTCGGGCACGTTTACGCCCCGAATTTCACCGTGGCAGGGGATGATTTTGTTGCACTGCTCATATTGGGTGCCGCCGCTGACCTCGAAGGCGGCAATTCCACGGTCAATCAGCTTTGGCACAAGATAGAGCATGTCGGCAAGAGCATTGCCCTGTTCGTTGCGCTCACTGCCGGAGATGCGCAGGATTATTGGGAACGCCGCTCCGCATTTTGCTTTGATTGCGTCGATGGTTTCGAAAAGCAGTCGGGCGCGATTTTCCAAGGTGCCGCCGTAATTGTCACAGCGCTTGTTGCGCATGGGCGAGAGGAAGGAGCCCAAAAGCATGTAGGCGTGGGCGCAGTGCAGCTCAATGCCGTCAAAGCCCGCAAGCTTTGCGTTGTGGGCAGCATTGGCATATTGCTCAACAATTCCCGGAAGCTCCTCAATGCCCAAGGCTCGGGTTTTTTGACCCATGGAGTTGATATAAACGCTTGGTGCCAGCGGCGGGATGCCCCGAAAAGCGCTGACGCTCTCCGGTCCCGGATGGGTGATTTGGGGGATAATCTTTGCGCCGCAGGCATGGATGCGGTCGGTGAAGCTTTTGTAAGCCTCGATGCTCGCCTCGGAGCGGAAGCAAAGCGTGTTGCCAAGATAGGGAACCATGGGGTCAACGGAAAGCGCGTCAACGATGATACAGCCCACGCCGCCTCGGGCACGCTCCAGCCAATATTCCTGCATGGTTTCGTTTATTGTGCCGTCCTCGCTTTCGTAGCCCAGTGACATGGGCGCCATAAAGCAACGGTTTTTCAGGTGCATGGAACCGATTTTCAGCGGTTCATAAAGTCCTGAGGTCATTGAAAAATTCCTCCTTATCCCTAGATGTTGCGGGCGATATCAAAGCCCTCGTGGATGGCGTCCAGCGCCCGTCTTGCCTGTTTCGCGTCACCGATGGTGTGGCAGGGAATGCCTCTTTCGGCGCAGGCGGCAGCAAGAGCCGTGCTGTCGTTTGGCTTTGCGCCGATGGCGATTACTATGCTGTCGCAGGGGACTGTTTCCCGAACGCCGCCGCAATCCACAACAACGCCCTCGTTCGTAACTCCAACACAGGTTGCGTTGGGCTTCAGCGCCACATTTAGTGCCTGCATTTTTTGCATGACCGCAATTTTTCTCAGGCTGCCCAAATCGGCGCCCACCTGCTCACGCATTTCCAAAACCGTGACGCTGTGTCCGCCGCTTGCAAGAGTGTCCGCAACCTCCATGCCAACCAAGCCGCCGCCGATAACGCAAACGCTGCCCGCAAGCTGTGCCATGCCCTCCAGCACGTCTTGAGCAAGGAAGGCGGGCTTGTTTTCCATTCCGTCAAGCTTGATGATAATGGGGCTTGCGCCCACAGAGATAACAACCTCGTCGGGTTTTTCCTCGTCCAACTGCTTCGCCGTTAGGGAGGTGTTAAAGCGAACCTGAACTCCCGCCTTTTGAACCTGCTCTCCAAAGGAGATTGCGGCAAAGCGCATTTCCTGTTTGCCCGGAGCCTGCCCCGCTGTAAGGAATTGACCGCCCAAACGGTCGCTTTCTTCGAAGATAATGGGCTTATGTCCCCGCTTTTGGAGCACCAGCGCGGTTTCCATTCCTCCCATGCCTCCGCCTGCGATGAGAACCTTTTTGGGTTTTTCCGCAGGAATGAGACGCCATTCCTCCTCGTGTCCAATTTGGGGGTTGCGCATGCAGGTGATGAAGGGTCTGCCCGCCACATCGCAAAAGCCGTCATAACAGCCTTGGTTGCAGCCGACGCAATGGATGATATCGGAAACTCTGCCATCCTTTGCCTTGTTTGCAAATTCCGGGTCGGCAAGCTGGGCACGACCCATGACAATCATATCCGCCTTGTCCTGCTTTAAGATGTCCTCGGCAAGCTGGGCGGTGTTAATTCTGCCCACGGCGATGGTCAGCATTCCGGTTTCCTTGCGAATTCTGGCGGCGTTGTCCACATTGAAGCCCCGAGGAATGTCGATTGGCGGAACCTCATAGACCGATGCGGCTGTGATGATGTTGCCGCGGGAAACGTCCAGCACATCAACGCCCGCCTCGCCGGCAAGCTTGCAAAACTCGATGACTTCTTCGATTGTCAAGCCGTTTGGAAGGTAGTCGTCCATGGCGTCAATACGCATAAAAATGGGCATTGTGTCGGGAAGATTGGCGCGAATTGCGCGGATGCAGGCAAGGGGGAAGCGTGCTCTGTTTTCCAAGCTTCCGCCGTATTCGTCACTGCGGTGGTTAATTCCCCCGCTTAAAAAGGAGTGGGGCAGGTAATTGTGGGCGCAGTGGAATTCAACGCAATCGTAGCCCGCTTGGGCGCTTCGCTTTGCGGCGGCACCGTAGCTTGCGATGATTTCTTCAATTTCAGGAACTGTGATGGCGGGGATGGAATAGGGTCCAAAAGCCATGTCGTTAACCACGAACATTTTTGCCTTTGGGTCCATGGAAACGGCGATTGAGCCTTGCCAAAGCTGAATTCCCGCTTTTCCGCCCGCCTCATGAATGGCTTTTACAAGCTTTGTGTGTCCCTCAAGCTTGCTGTCCTCGCTGATGGAAACAAAATGCGCGGGAGCGCTGGGGGTATGTACGGACGCCACCTCAACGATGTTCAGTCCGCTGCCGCCGGCGGCGCGGGCGGCGTGATAGGCGATAAGTCTTGGGGTGACCTCACCGGTTTCGCTTGCCATGCGGGTGCCCATTGCAGGCATGATGATGCGGTTTCGCAGCTCCATACCACGAATTTTGATTGGATTAAATAACTTTTCAAACATTTTTTAACTACCTCCAAATTTGTTTTCCGGGGAAATTTTAAAATATCTATTTTACAAATAACAGGCGCTTGGTCTGTTATTGAAAGCGCATAATGATTTGTATCCACCGTATACGGCGAATACATCATAAGCGCGTGGTTTGAAAAATGAAAATGTCTACAACATCATATTAGCACCTTTAACTTGGGAATTCAATTTGCAATTGTGAACTTTGCAAGAATAAGTATAAATTATTGCACTGTTTTTTGGATGATATATGTGTTATAATATTTCGATATGCACAGCCGCAAAAGGAGAACTCTTTAATGTTTGACGAATTGACCGATATTGACATAAAAAAAATGCAAGAAGAAATTGAATACCGCACCCTTGTTCTTCGTCCCGAATGCCTTGAGGACGTCAAAGTCGCAAGAGCCTTCGGCGATTTGAGCGAAAACTTTGAATACAAGGCGGCAAAGCGGGAGAAAAACCGCAACGACAGCCGCATCCGATACTTGGAGCGCATGATAAAAACCGCAAAGCTCATAAGCGGCGGCTCCGCCCTTGGCGAAATTGGGCTTTTTGACAAGGTGGAGCTTTATTTTGAGGAGGACGATGAGCTTCAAAGCTACCAAATCGTCACCACTCTCCGTCAAAACTCCCTTAAGGGCTTTCTCAGCAAGGAGTCGCCCTTGGGCAAGGCGCTTATGGGGCGCAAGCTTGGGGACAGAGTTCAAGTGAAAGTCAACGAGGATTACAGCTATTTTGTCGTTGTCCGCTCCATCGAAAAGGGCGAGGACGACGCTTCCCTGCCCATTAGCGGATTTTAGAAAATAAAGAACAGCCCCGAAACACAAGGTTTCGGGGCTGTTCTTTTATTTTTGAATAAGTTTGCCGGCTTTTTTTGCGCTCAGCTTTTGAAATAGTTTTCAAAGTCCTCCACGGGAATTGGTCTTGCAAAATAGTAGCCCTGCATAGTTTCACAGCCGATGGACAGAAGAAAATCCGCCTGTTCCTTGGTTTCAACGCCTTCGGCGATAACGCTAAGCCCCAGACTTTTTGCCATGTTGATAACGTGGAACAGAATGCTGTCTCTCCGCCCGGACTTGTTTTCGTCCTCCAAAAATTTCATGTCCAGCTTCAAAACGTCCACATGAAGGTCCTTAAGGGTGTTCAAAGAGGAATAGCCACTGCCAAAATCGTCGATTTCAACGATAAAGCCGTGGGCACGAAGCTCCTCCACAATTCCGATTAACTGCTTCGGGTTTTGGACATAGGCGGTTTCGGTGATTTCCAGCAGGAGGAAGTTGGTCGGAATATCGTATTTTTCTACCAAGCCGTAGATGATGTCGCAAAAGCGCTCGTTATATATGTCCATGCGGGAAATATTGACCGAAATGCTCATGGGAATTGTGCGCTTGTAAAGGTCAATCCACTTGCGGATATAGATGCACGCCTGCTCCCACATGTATTCATCCAAGCGCTGAATAAAGCCGTTGCGCTCAAAAATGGGGATAAAAACATCCGGTGCAATCATTCCTCTTTGGGGGTGAATCCATCTTGCCAGCGCCTCGGTGCCCACAAGCTCACCCGTTGCGTAGTTGTATTGAGCCTGAAGGTACATTTTGAATTGCCCGTTTTTTAGTGCAGGCTCCATTTGGTTGACGATTTCCTGCTCTTGAAGCAGAGCCTGACGAAGGGTGTCGTCGTAATATGCACAGCGTTTTTGGTAGCTGCCCTTAATGCTTCGCTTTGCGATTACGGCGCGATCCAGCATCGCCTCCACGGAGATGCTTCTGTCCTCAACAACATAGCAGCCCAAAACGATTTTTACATTGAAGGACAGGGTGTATACCTTCATTTCTTTTTCGCTGTTATCGAGGATTTCCTCAACTCTGTTGTTAGCGCTTGGAACGCACATGGCAAAATTGTCCCCGTCCATCCTGCAAAAAACCTCCAAAGGTTTTGTGTGCAAGCGAAGATTTTTGGCAATCTGGCAAAGGAGCCTGTCGCCCTCGTTGAAGCCGAAAAGCTCATTTATCATTTTGAAGCGCTCCACGTCAAAGCTGACAACCACAAATTCGGTGTCGGGATTTTCCGTGATTAGCTTTTGGGCACGAACATAAAACGCAGTTCTGTTGCATATGCCCGTAAGCGGGTCATGCTCGGCAAAGTGTTGGAGCGCCTCCTGATGCCGAAGCTCCTCCTCACGCTGAACCAAAAGGTATTGGTTTTGCATTCGCAGGCGTTCGTTTTCACGTTTTTGGAGGGCGCTTGCAACACGCAGCTTCACAAGGGCGGGCTCGATTGGTTTTGTAATGTAGTCCATTGCGCCAAGCTCAATTGCCTTTAAGCCGTTTTCGTTTTCGTCGGCACTGCTTGTGATGATAACCGGAATTTCGCTGAGGACGCTGTCATCCCGCATTTCACGCAGAACTTGAAGCCCATCTTTAACGGGCATGACTATATCCAAAAGCACCACAGAAATTTTTGTCTTGTATTTACGAAGCATTTTGAGCGCTTCTCCCCCGTCGGCGGCTTCGATAACTTTGAAATCACCGAAGATTTTCTTAAGGATGGTTCTGTTGATTTTGTCGTCGTCAACCACCAACATAATGTCGCCGGGGTGTTTTAAGGTCTTGGCTTCGTAATCTGTTATCATGAGTAGCTTCCCCTCGTTCCATTTTTAGAATAATGGACAAATAACATTAGGGCTTGTTATTCAGCTGGTTCTTTGTCGCTTGAAACGTCTGTACAGCAAACCAGCACCGCGTTTCTTTTTCCGTTCCACTTGAGCTTGGAGGCTGTGGCTGTGACCCGGTGGTTTAGCTTTTGAGAATAAATTTCCGTTTTTGCAAAATTTGTTGTGGGGCTAAGCTGCTTAATCGGGCAGTTTTCGCAGGGGGTGTCTCTGCCAAACGCCATGGCGTGGCAGGTTTCGCCCAAGGTTGCGTTATGCTCTCGCACAGCGCCGTTGATGTAAAGCAGCTCATAGGTTTTTGCGTCCACCACATAGACATAGCCGTTGAGGGTTTCCAGCATATCGCGGTAGTTGTTATTGCTTTGGGCAAGCTCTCTCGTCGTGTTGTATTGAACCAAAAACACGGATAAAATACGGGAAACATAGCCCAAAACGGCAATTTCCTCAGACGACCACTCCCGCTTTTTTTGGCAGGCGTCAAAGCCGGTGAAGCCGATAGAGCAACCGTCCCTGTAAATTGCGCAGTGGAGCATTGCCTTGATTTGTTTCGGCTCCAGCAGCTTTTTTATGTCCTCATTCATGGAGGAAACATCGTCGTAGCAGAGGATGCCCTCCTGATTGCAGGTGGGGAAAAGTGCCCGAATGCTTTCCACGGGAACGTCTTGATTCATTTCCTTTATGGATGCCATGCCGGTGGCGCACCACTCGAAGGTTTCGCTAATCAGGGAGCCGTCCTCACTGCTCTCAAAAATGTAGACTCGGTCAATATTCAAATTTTTGCCAAGCAGGCTCAAAATCATGTTGATGGAGGTTTGGATGTCCCGAGTTTCGTATAGCATTTCGAAGATGTTGAAGGGCAGGTCCCCGGTGAAGTAGGGGTTTAGGAAGCGTGCGGTGTTGTCAAAGGGGGTTCGGATTACCTCTTCCGCTATAAGGATGTTGTCGTTGTAAATGGTGAAGCAGTTTTTACCCCGCCGCTTGGACTCATAAAGCGCCGCATCCGACATTTTGTAAAGCTGGTTGTAGCATTTTGCTTGCTGGGGATAGCAGGCAACGCCCACGCTGACTGAAATTGTGTGCTTTCTCAGCTCGCCAAAATAGGTTTTGTGGAGAATTTTGTTCAGCTCCGCCGCCTTTTGACGGATGATTTCGGAGTCGTCGACGTTTTTCATGAATATGGCGAACTCATCGCCGCCCATGCGCCCAACAATGTCCGATTCACGAAACACTTTTCTGATTTTTTGGGTGACGCTCTGTAAGACCGTGTCCCCCGCCTGATGCCCCAGGTTGTCGTTCACGCCCTTGAAGTCGTCGATGTCGATTATGAAAAACGCCGCCGACTGTCCGGGGAAGAATTTAAGCTGATTTTCGACTTGGTTTTGCAGCTCCTCCTTGTTGAGGAAGTGGGTCAGTGGGTCGATTTGCGCCTTTTGGAGGAGCTTGTCCATCTCCTCTTTTTGCTGGTTGATGTTTGAGAAAACGCCAACAGCCTTAACCGGCTTGCCCGATTTGTCGCAGATTGCGGTGGAGCGGATTTTTATCCAAACGAAGTCGCCGTTGATGTCCGCAATGCGGAATTCGCCCTTTCGGATGCCGCTTTTGTTGAAGGTGTTGCCAATCCATTTGTCAAAGCCTTCTCTGTCGTCGGGATGGATTGTGTTGCGGATATCGCAGTTTGTGGTCACATGCCTCTGAATTGAGTTTCTGTGGAACAGTCTTTCAAATTTTTCACCGAAGGAAATTGTGTCGTCGGTGAAATTCCACTCGAAAACTATGTCGTCGCTTTGCTCCACAATCAGCCTGTAGCGCTCCTCGCTTTGACGCAGCTCCTCACGGCTCTCCTGCTCGGAAACAACAAGCCGATTGAGCTGGGTGACCTTCTCCGCCAAGGAGTGGAGCAGGGAAATGTTGTTTTCAAGCTCCTTTGTCACGTCCTGAAAAGCGTAGATGCCCACCTGACGACCCTTGTTGTCCAAAACGCAGGACGCCCTGCCTTGGAGGGTAATGACCTTGCCATCCTTGCGGATTGCGCGAGTTTGAAACTGCCGCGGCTCGCCGTTTTTTAGGAGTCCCTCGGTGAGCGCTTTGACGGCGGGAACATCCTCCGGGTGAGTAAAGGCGATGACGCTGTTGTGGAAAACTTCGGTAAATTCCAAACGGCTGTAGCCCAAATAATTGAGTGCCCTGTCGTTTATATATTGGATGCTTGCCTCGCCGTCTAAATAACCCTTCATCAAGCCCATGTCGATGT
>JAVVZC010000027.1:9965-11527 GCA_036650755.1 Oscillospiraceae bacterium | reverse complement strand
TCGTGGTGGAGATGGGGGGAATCGAACCCCCGTCCGAAAGTGCTTTGACAGGAAATTCTCCGGGCGCAGACGGTTATTTTGGGGGCTTACGCCTCCGATTTCCGTTCCAAAAGGCAAGCCGTCACGCCTTTAGGTTCGGTAGCTTCATTGTGCATGGTGCGCGCAAAGCTTGACGCACTCACGGACGCTACTAAGTGGCGCCCTACTTCCGGGCCGTAGCACTCCCGGAGAGGACGAGTAGCCTAAGCGGCTACTAGTTCAAAAGAATCGTTGTTCTTTAATTTATAAAGGTGCCCATTTTTTGGATGGTAGGCGCATCCGCCCGCTATTACTGCCTCCACGCCCCCGTCGAAACCGGTACATCCCCATGAGGCGCCCCGAATTTCGGAGCGCGTATGGATTGTTTCAAGGGTTTGCTTTAGCTTATGCTGATATGTTTTGGACGATTTTTGCTTTGGAATGTTCCGCTGAAAAAAGCAATTATGCCTTTATCGGCTCAGGATAATCAACGCCGAAGGTGTCAACCGTCAGCTTCTTCATGCGCTGGGTTTCGAGGGGTCTGTCGCTTCTGTCACACTTGGTGGCGGCGATTTCGTCCACGATGTCCATGCCGTCAATTACCTTGCCGAAGGCGGCGTATTGACCATTGAGGTGGGGGGCATATTTGTGCATCAGGAAGAACTGGCTGCCTGCGGAATTGGGGCTTTGTGAACGTGCCATGGAGAGGACGCCCGCCTCGTGGCTCAGGTCGTTTTTGAAGCCGTTGCCGGTGAATTCGCCCTTGATTGAGTAGCCGGGGCCGCCCATTCCTGTGCCGTCGGGGTCGCCGCCCTGAATCATAAAGCCGGGGATTACACGGTGGAAGATAACGCCGTCATAAAAGCCTTTTTTGATGAGGGAGATGAAGTTATTGACGCTGTTGGGGGCGATTTCGGGGTAAAGCTCGGCTTTGATGATTTTGCCGTTTTCCATTTCGATTGTTACAATTGGGTTTGACATTTGCAAAGTTTCCTTTCGACTTTAGGCTCAAAACGCTTGAGCCGACAATATTTTTTTTGCTAGTTTCGTTCCTTCATTGCGCGGTCCATCTCGCGGGCGGCGCTGTGCTGAGCATCGGCGTCACGCTTATCGTGGAGCTTTTTGCCTTGGCAAAGACCGATTTCCAGCTTTACCCGACTCTCCTTAAAATACACCGAAAGCGGAATTAGGGTTAAGCCGTCAAGCCTTGTGCGGTCAAAAAGCTTGGCGATTTCACGCTTGTGCATCAGGAGCTTCCGGGTGCGGACAGGGTCGCGATTGAAGATGTTGCCTTTTTCGTAGGGGCTGATGTGCATGGAGCGGACGAAGATTTCCCCGTCCTTAATGGTGCAGTAGGCATCCTTAAGGTTAAGGGTTCCGGCGCGGATGGATTTGACCTCCGTACCGCAAAGCTCAATGCCGGCTTCAAAGCGTTCAAGAACAAAATAGTCATGAAAAGCCTTGCGATTTTGGGCGATTACTTTAATTCCGCTTGCCTTTGGCGACATTGCCATCCCTCCCTTGCTGCCATTACTTGTAGGACA
>JAVVZC010000027.1:0-9865 GCA_036650755.1 Oscillospiraceae bacterium | reverse complement strand
ATTATAACACACATGTCAAGTGTTTAAACTCCGTGGAATTCGGCGAAACGGATGAGAAAATCCGGTACAAAAACCTTTATGGGTCGGGCAAGCAGCAGCTGCCGCCCCTCATATGTAAAGCATTCGATTTCAAGGGAGCTCCAAGGCTCCAAGCGGCTTTCCAAAAGCGCGGCGGTGATTAGCTCCCCTGCCCTCTCCCGCTCCGCCTGCTCCTTGCCGCTAAGCTCCAGCACCACCAGCGTGGGCGACGCAATTTGTGTTTTCATTATAATCCTCCAAAGGTTTTTTCGGGGCAGCAGCCCTTTGAACCATTGTAAACCCGAGGAAGATTTTTCTCCAGTCTAAAAAAATGGTAAAACGGCGTGGGGCTAATTAAAAATTTGCCTCACGCCGTTTTGTTTTTATGATTTTAGCTTGACCCACATGGAGTCGTAGTAGTTTAGGGTTTCTTGGGGAAGGCTGGTGTAGGCTTCGCAGATTTTTAGGGTTGCGTCGCTGGGATACATGATGGCTTTGCTTTCCTCGTCCGCCTCCAGCAAGTCCCGAACCTGACTGTTGGGGCTGGTGTAACCGATGAATTCGGCGTTTTGAGCGCTCACCTTGGCGTCTGTCATAAAGTTAATGAAGGCTTCGGCGTTTTCCTTATTTTTTGCGGTTTTGAGGATGCACATTGCGTCCACAAAGACGTTTGAGCCCTCCTTGGGGATGCAAAACTTAAGGTCGGGGTTGCTCTCACGCATGGTCAGGTAGTCGCCGGCGTAATAGGGGCCGATTGCGGCTTCGCCGGATTCCAGCTTGTCAAAGATTTGGTCCATAACATATGCTTGAAGGATGGGCTTTTGCTCTTTCAGAAGCTCATAGGCTTCGTTAAGCTGCTTTTCGTCGGTGGTGTTCATGGAATAGCCCAGATATTTGAGGGCGATGCCCATGGCGTCACGGGAGTTGTCGAACATGAGGATTTTGCCCTTGTTCGCCTCGTCAAAAAGCGCGCCCCAGCTGTCCACCTCGCCCACAACCGCGGGGTCATAGATGATGCCCACCGTGCCCCACATGTAGGGAACGGAGAACTTGTTTTCCGGGTCATACGCCATGCCCTTAAGGCTTTTTTCGATGGAGGCATAGTTTGGAACATTGTCAAAATTGATTGGCTCCAGCATGTCCTCATTGATTAGGCGGGAAATCATGTAGTCCGAGGGGATGATGACGTCGTAGTTGACGCCGCCCTGACGGAGCACGGAATACATTTGCTCGTTGGATTCGAAGGTTTTGTAGTTCAGCTTGATGCCGGTTTCCTTTTCGAATTGGTCACGAAGCCCCTCGTCGATATATTCGCCCCAGTTATAGACGTTTACAACGCCCTTGTCGCCTTGGGCGGGCTCGCCTTCGCTATTGTCGCCGCCACCGCAGCCCGCAAGAAGGGATAGGAGCATTGCGCTGCCGAGAATTAGAGAGAGAATTTTTTTCATTACATTGTTCCTTTCAGCATTTTCGCTTTTTTAGCTGCGGCTTTTTCCTGCCGAACCTCACGCACATTGACCACCACAAGCAGGATTAGCACAACGGCGAACAGCAGGGTTGAAATTGCGTTGATTTTTGGGCTGAGTCTACGTCGGGTCATGGCGTAAATCGTCATGGAAAGGGTTTGAACCGTGCTGCCCGCCGTGAAATAGCTGATGACAAAATCGTCCACCGACATGGTGAAGGCAATCATAAGCCCATTGATTATGCCCGGCATAATTTCCGGGATTATGACCTTGTAGATGGTTTGGAACCATGTGCAGCCCAAATCCTGCGCCGCCTCGAAAAGGTTGCGGTCAAGCTGGTAGAGCTTTGGCATGACCGAGAGGATAATGTAGGGGATGTTGAAGCAAATATGGGCGATAAGGAGAGTTCCGAAGCCCAAATCAAAGCCCAGCATAGCCCCCGCCGAAACGAAAAGCAGAGACAGAGAAACGCCGGTGATGATGTCCGCATTGACAACGGGGATGTTGTTGACGGTTAGCAAAGGAGAGCGCCAGCGCTTTTTCATGTTGAAAAATCCGATGGCGGCAAAGGTGCCGATTACCGCCGCGATAAGGGACGCCAAAACCGAAACCAAAAGTGTTGTTTGAAGGGAGGACATGATGGTGCTGTCGGAAAAAAGCTGACGGTACCAGTCGAAGGTGAAGCCCGACCAAACCGTGCGGCTTTTTGTGGAGTTGAAGGAGAAAACGATTAGCACCACAATGGGGAGATAGAGAAAAATGAAGGTAAGCGCCGTAAGGAGCTTTCCGCCTGCGGTTTTCTTTTTCACATCATCACCGCCTGTTCTTCGCCCTCGCCGAATTTATTCATGATGCTCATGCAAACAACCACGATAACCATCATGATAAGGGAAATTGCGGAGCCAAGATGGGGGTTGTAGGCTGTGCCCAAAAATTGCATTTCGATGAGGTCGCCCAAGAGCATTTGTGTGCCGCCGCCCAAAAGCTTTGAGATGACAAAGGTGGAAACCGAGGGCACAAAAACCATGGTGATGCCGCTGATAACGCCGGACAGGCTGAGTGGCAAAACCACCTTGCGGAAAACCGTTCCGCTGCCCGCGCCCAAATCCTCCGCGGCTTCGATAACGAAGGGGTCGATTTTTATGATGACGCTGTGGATGGGCAAAATCATGAAGGGAAGGTAGTTGTAGACCATGCCCAAAATGACGGCGCCGTTGGTGTTGATGAGCTGGAAATGGTCGATGGGGATGTAGCCCGCTTCGCCCACATGGAGATTGTTGATAAAATCGAACACGCCAAGGGACGCAAGGGCGCGGTTAATAAGCCCCGTGTTTTCCAAAATCGACATCCAAGCATAGGTGCGAAGCAGAAAATTTATCCACATGGGGAGCATAAGGAGCATTAGGAGAATGCGCTGGGTTTTCGGGCTGGTGCGGCTGATTGCATAGGCAACAGGATAGCCTATAAAAAGACAAATTGCGGTGGCAAGAAAAGCAAGCCAAAGGCTGCGCCCAAAAATTGGGACATAGCTTGTCATGCCGGAAAAGTTGTCAAGGGTGAAGCCGCCGCCGGCGCTTGTGAAGGCATAGATTGCAATGAGGAGGATGGGGATAACGACGAAAATCGCCATCCAGATGATGTAGGGATAGGCAAAGGACTGGCGCCTGTAGCGGGCAAAAAAAGCCTTAAGCTTTTTCCAAAGGTTTTTTGAGGATTTTTTAATCTGTCCCCCCGCTCGGGAGAAAACCGATGCCTTATTCATCCTCCTGCCCTCCGGCGTCGGGATCTTGGGAGAGCTCGTCATATTCGGAGCTGTAGGAGCTGTAATCTCCGAATTTGCCGGAATATTCGCTTTTTTTCATGATGTGGAAGCCATCGGGGTCGATTTTTACGCCGATTTTTGCGCCCACGGGAGAATGGTCTGTGGTTTGGATAAGCCACTTGAAGCCCTGAAAATCCACGATGATGTCGTATTGCATGCCCTTGAAGGTGACCTCGGTGACGGTGCCCGTGATTTGACCCTCAGCCTCGGGGACAATGTCGATGTCCTCGGGTCTTATGACCACATCCACAGGCTCATTGGGGGCAAAGCCCTTATCAACGCAGTTAAACCTTCTGCCGTACATTTTTACGGCGTTGTCCGCCAGCATAACGCCGTCGATGATGTTACTTTCGCCGATAAAGTCCGCCACAAAGGCGTTTTGGGGTTCGTTATATATATCGACAGGAGTGCCGATTTGCTGGATTTCGCCCTTGTTCATAACAACGACGGTGTCCGACATTGTTAGGGCTTCCTCCTGATCATGTGTTACATAGACAAAGGTGATGCCCACCTGCTGCTGAATTTGCTTAAGCTCACGCTGCATGTCCTTTCGGAGCTTGAGGTCAAGAGCGCCCAGCGGCTCATCCAAAAGCAGCACTTGGGGTCTGTTCACAACAGCACGGGCGATTGCCACACGCTGCTGCTGACCGCCGGAGAGCTGACTTGTGCTTCGCTTGCCGTAGCCGGAAAGAGCAACCAAATCCAAAACCTCTTGAACACGTCGGGATATTTCCTTTTCCGTAAGCCTTGGTCTTTGGATGCGAAGTCCAAAGGCAATGTTGTCAAAGACATTAAGATGGGTGAACAGCGCGTATTTTTGGAAAACCGTGTTGATTTTGCGCTTGTTGGGCGGGATTTCGTTAATCTTGTTGCCGTCAAACATTACACTGCCGGAATCCGGCTTCAGGAAGCCTCCGATTATTCGCAGGGTGGTGGTTTTCCCGCAGCCCGATGGGCCCAGGAGAGTGAGGAATTCTTTATCTCGAATTCCTAAATTTATTGAGTCAAGTACGACCTCGCCGTCAAATTCCTTTCGGCAATCTACAAGTCGTATGAGTTCTTTCGCCATTGTCGTCCCCCTTTTTTTTGGTGATACCGATACGGGGTGGGTGTCGCTCAATATCGGTATTTTTTAGTCCGATTTTTGTACGTGTAAATCTAAATATATATACATGAAACTCAATTGTCAACGGAAATATCAAAATCAAAATATTTTTTGGCGAATTCTACATTTTCAACAGAAAAGCTGCGGTCACGGAGATAATTGAGAATGCCCGCGTCGGTTTTGAAGTTAAAGCTAAGCCTGTAGGAATAAAGTGCCTGTCCCCTCTCGCCATAAAGCTTGTTTTCCCGCTCCGTGCCGTATTTCCCGTCGCCCAAAAGGGGCGTGCCGGCGTTTGAAAGCTGGGCGCGGATTTGGTGGGTGCGCCCGGTTAAAAGACGGCACTCCAAAAGTGAAAGCCCGTCCTTTGTGCGAAGTGTGCGGTATTCGGTTATGGCTTCCTTGGCTCCCGGACAGCTTGTTTTTCGGACGAACACGCGATTTTCCTTGGCGTCTTTAAAAATAAAATCCTTAAGGGTGCCGTTTTTCGGCTTGGGCTCACCCAAAACGGCGCAGAGATAGCGCTTGTCCAGCTCTCTCTCCTTGATTTTTTCGTTTAGGATGCGAAGCGCCTCCGCATTTTTCGCGGCGATTACGATGCCGCCGGTGTTTCGGTCAATTCGGTTGCAAAGCGCGGGGGCAAAGGAATTTTCCTCCCGAGGATGCCACTCGTTTTTTTGGTAGAGGTAGGCTTGAATATTTGAAATGAGGGTGTCGTAATCGAATTCCCCCGCGCTGTGACAGAGCACTCCCGGCTTTTTGTCCGCAAGCAGGATGTTTTCGTCCTCAAAAACTATTGAAAGTCTGGGCGTGGCGATTTTAAGGTAGGCGTTTTCCTCGCTGGGCTTTTCAAAGAATTCGTCGTTGATGTAAAGCTGCAAAACGTCGCCCACGGCAAGATGAGTTTCTCTTTTCGCGCCCTTGCCGTTAAGCTTGATGCGTTTTATGCGGATATATTTTTGGAGCAGAGCCTCGGGCAAAAGCGGAACCGCCTTGCCCACAAAGCGGTCCAAGCGCTGTCCTGCGTCATTTTTTGAGATGGTGAGTTCTTTCATGGGTTTTTTTCTCCAAAAGGCGTGTAATTTGCTTTTTTGCATCCCGGTCTGTACTTATTATAGCATTCCATGATATAATAGTACATAAGTAAATTGATTTGTTTGCCGACAAGGCTCCCCATCACTGACTTGTCAACACATTTTCCCAAACTATACACGAATAAACAGTTGACAATAAGAAAAATTTAACTTATAATACTAAAGCTACTGTGTGAGGTGCTCAATGAGACTAAATCTCCATGAAATCATCGAAATGCCCGGCAAAAGTCTTCCGTTTTCTTGTGTTCTCGAAACGGAGCGGCTACTTTGCCCTGCCATACTTGAATTCGTTTCTCCCCCCAGCTCGGAGGGTGTTATCACAAACTCCGCCGGGGCGCTTACCCTTACCGGCTCAATCAATGCCCACATGGTTTGCATCTGCGACCGTTGCTCATCCGAGTACAGCTGCAGCAAAACAGTTCCGCTTAACCTAAAGCTGGCGGCGGATCTGGACGACGAGGACAATATCGAAATTTTCCCGCTGGATGGCAATTGGCTTAATTTGAGCGATGTGCTCGAAACCTGCTTCATCCTCAGCACGGAAACAAAATTCCTCTGCAATGAGGATTGTGCAGGCATATGCCCTACCTGCGGCAAAAACCTTAGCGAAGGCCCCTGTGGTTGCGTTAAGGAGATTGATCCAAGATTGGCTGCTTTAGGTCAGCTTTTGGATAGGGATGAATAAAAGCTGTCTATCAGCTAATAACAGGAGGTGTCACCATGGCGGTTCCAAAGAGTAAAATATCAAAGGCCAGAAGAGACAAAAGACGTAGCTCTCACTGGAAGCTTGAAGCACCCGGTATAGTAGCGTGCCCCAATTGCGGCGCGTACCACATGCCCCACCGCATCTGCAAAGCATGCGGCTTCTATAACGGACGCAAAGTACTCGAGGTAAAGAAGTAATCCGAACTTGCTTGAAGAGAGGAGGCACACGCCCCCTCTCTTTTTGCTATGCCCGAATTTCGGGCAACAAATCTGCCGCTTGGCGAGAGGTTTTCTATGAGCTCTATCATTAAAAAAATTGAAAAAGGCAGTCCTCTTGAGCACAAAGCTCACATTGGGGACAAGCTTATCAGCATAAACGGGCGTGAAATTGAGGACGTTTTGGACTACAAGTTTTTCGCCTACGATAGCCGCGTTCTCGTGGTTTTGGAAGCTGCCGACGGTCGTCGCCGCATTGTCAACGCAAAAAAGCGGGAGGGCGGGGATTTAGGCTTGGAATTTGAAACCTACCTTATGGACAAGGCGCGCGCCTGCCAAAACCGCTGTCTTTTCTGCTTCGTTGACCAGCTCCCCCGAGGAATGCGCAAAACTCTCTATTTCAAGGACGACGACTCCCGTCTAAGCTTCCTTACGGGCAACTACATCACCCTTACAAACCTTTCGGAGCGGGAGCTGCAGCGCATCATCGACCTGCGCATCAGCCCCATCAACGTCTCCGTTCACGCAACAGAGCCTGCCCTCCGTGCCAAGCTTTTGGGCAACCCCAAGGGCGAAAACGGCTATGAGCTTATGAAAACTCTTGCCGAGGGCGGCATCACAATGAACTGCCAAATCGTCTGCTGCCCCGGCATCAACGACGGTGAGGCGCTTTTCCGCAGCATGACTGACCTTGCCGCTCTCTACCCCCAAGTCAATTCCGTCTCCGTTGTCCCCGTGGGGCTGACAAAGTTTCGGGAAAAGCTTTACCCACTTGAGCCCTTCGGCAAGGAAAACGCGGGCGAAACCATCGACCAAATCATCGCCTATGGCGACCGCTGTCTAAAGCCCTGCGGCAGCCGAATTTTCTTCCCCTCGGACGAGTTCTACATCAAGGCGGAGCGGGAAATCCCGGAGGACGAATTTTACGAGGACTATGCCCAGCTTGAAAACGGCGTGGGACTTTTGCGGCTTTTGGAAACCGAATTTTCCGCCGCTCTCACGGCTGAATTCCTCAAATGCGACGAAATTCCCTTCACTCTTGCCTGTGGCGTCTCCGCTGCTCCATTTTTGCAAAAGCTTTTGGTGACAGCCGCAAAAAAGTATGTTAATATGAACGGTAAGGTATTTCCCATAATAAACGACTTTTTCGGACACACAATAGACGTAACGGGTCTAATCACGGGTCAAGACCTCATTGCCCAGCTTCGGGACAAAAACATCGGTCAGCGTCTGCTCATCTCCCAAAGCATGCTTCGGGACGGCGAGGGCGTTTTCTTGGACGACGTCACCCTTTCCGAAGTCGAAGCCGCCTTGGGCGTAAAAGTCATCCCCATCGAAGCCGATGGTCGCAGTCTGCTGCTTGCCTTCTGCGGCATCTTTACCCCCGGTGAGCAAAGCTACCCCAAAAACTAACAACCAAAAAATCACTCAAAACATTTAAAGGAGGGCGGCCAATGAAACCGCTTATAGCCATCGTCGGACGTCCAAATGTGGGCAAATCAATGCTCTTTAACCGCATTGTCGGTCAGCGCCTTTCCATCGTGGAGGACACACCCGGTGTCACCCGTGACAGGCTCTATGCCGACTGCGAGTGGAACGGTGTTTCCTTCAACATCGTGGACACGGGCGGAATTGAACCCACTGCCGACAACGAAATTTTGCTTTTTATCCGTGAACAGGCGCAAATCGCCATCGACACGGCGGACGTTATTGTCCTTGTAACCGAAATCGGCACCGGCGTTACAGCCGCCGATAAGGACGTTTCCAACATGCTGCTCCGCTCCGGCAAGCCCGTTGTGCTGGTTGTCAACAAAATGGACAGCACCGGTCTTGTTGACCCCGCAATCTACGAGTTTTATTCCTTGGGTCTTGGCGACCCCATCGCCGTTTCCGCCGTCCATGGCCACGGCACAGGCGACATGCTTGACGCCTGCGTTGCCGCCTTCCCCGAGGGCATCGTCTCCGATGAAGACGACGACCGCATCAAGGTTGCCGTTATCGGCAAACCGAACGTGGGCAAATCCTCCCTCATCAACCTCATTCTCGGCGAAAACCGTGTAATCGTCAGTGACGTCGCCGGCACCACCCGAGACGCCGTTGACTCCATGTTCGAAAACGAATTCGGCAAATACCTTTTCATCGACACCGCCGGAATTCGCCGCAAATCCCGAGTTGACGACCGCATCGAAAGATTTTCCGTTATGCGCGCCCAGCTTGCCATTGAGCGCTGCGACGTTTGCCTTATCATGATTGACGCCCGCGAAGGCGTTACCGAGCAGGACACAAAGGTTGCGGGCTTGGCTCACGAAGCGGGCAAGGCAAGCATTGTTGTCGTGAACAAATGGGACCTCATCGAAAAAGACACAAAAACCATGGACATTATGCGTAAGGACGTCATGCGGGATCTGTCCTTCATGTCCTACGCCCCCATTCTTTTCATCTCCGCCCTTACAGGTCAGCGCACAAACCGCATCTTCGAGCTTGTAAACTTCGTTAACGACCAAAGCTCCATGCGCATCACAACGGGCATGCTGAACAACATTTTAGCTGACGCCACAACAAGGGTTCAGCCCCCCTCCGACAAGGGCAAGCGCCTAAAAATCTACTACATGACCCAAACGGGCATCCGCCCGCCCCATTTTGTTGTCTTTGCCAACAGCCGCGAGCTTTTCCATTTTTCCTACCAGCGCTACCTTGAGAACCAAATTCGCAGCGTTTTCGGATTGGAGGGAACGCCCATCCGTATGACCATACGGCAGAAGGGCGACAAAGAATGACGAAACTAATCATCTTTTTGGCAATCACCGCAATTGTCTCCTACCTCCTTGGTGGGCTTAACGGCGCCATCATCTCCTCGGTCAACTTCTTCAAAAAAGACGTTCGGGACTTCGGCAGCGGAAACGCGGGTCTTACAAACTTCACCCGCACCTTTGGCAGCCACGGCGTCCTAATCGTGGTTCTCACCGACGTTCTCAAAACCATCATCGCCGTGCTTTTCGGCGGCTGGCTTTTGGGACTGCTGGGCTACCCCATGCTGGGCAAGCTTTTTGCGGGCTTTTGCGCAATGCTGGGTCACGTTTACCCCGTCTACTACAACTTCAAGGGCGGCAAGGCAACCCTTTGCGCCGGTGCCATGGTTTGGGCAATTGATTGGCGAGTGGGCATTATCTGCTGGGCAATCTTCCTCACCGTTGTCATCTTCACAAAATATGTCTCTCTGGGCTCTATCGTCAGCGTGCTGGCGCTGCCCATCGGCATTTGGGCATTCGGTCACTCGGGGCTGGAGGCGCTTTTGGCGCTGTTCTGCGCCATGCTCCTCATCTTCGCCCACCGTGAAAACATCAAGCGGCTTCTTGCCGGCACCGAAAGCAAGCTCCCCTTGGGAAGCAAAAAATCCCAATAATCAAGCTTTGCTTCAATAAAAAAAGCACCTCCAAAGCCA
>JAVVZC010000026.1:0-13448 GCA_036650755.1 Oscillospiraceae bacterium | reverse complement strand
GCTTGCCAAAAAGAACTAAAGCACGCGAACGCGGATTACATCCTCAAGATTTCGGATAGTGTCCGGGATTTCGTTGCCGATTGGGGTGTCGGTGTCGATAATGGTGTAGGCGTAATCACCACGGGGCTTATTTATCATGTGGGAAACGTTGATATTCGCGTTGCCGATAAGGTCAAGGAAGTGGTTCAGCATCCGGGGAACGTTTCTGTGGATGATTGTAATTCTGGTGACGCCCATGCGGTCAAGGCTGACGCAGGGCAGGTTAACGGAGTTTTTGATGTTGCCGTTTTGGAGGAAATCAACCGCCTCACGCGCCGCCATAATCGCGCATTTCTCCTCGCTCTCGGGGGTGGAAGCGCCGATATGGGGCATGGGGATAACGTTTGGAGCGGACGCCGTGATGGCGTTGGGGAAGTCGGTGACGTAGCGGGCGACCTTTGTGGAGTCGATGGCGTCCAGCAAATCCTCGTCGCAGACAAGCTCGCCTCGGGCAAGGTTGATGATGCGAACACCGTCCCGCATTTTTTCGAAGGCTTCCTTGTTCACCATGTGGTGGGTTTCCTTCATGTAGGGGACGTGCAGGGTGATGTAGTCGCAGTTGCGATAGATGGTGTCGATGTCGGTGGCGTGCTTCACGCTGCTTGAAAGCCGCCATGCGGCGTCAACAGAAAGGTAGGGGTCATAGCCGTAAACCTTCATGCCAAGCTCCAAGGCTGTGTTTGCGATTTTTGCGCCGATTGCGCCCAAACCGACAACGCCCAAGGTTTTTCCGGCAATTTCGGGTCCGATGAAGCTGGACTTGCCCTTTTCCACCATTGCGGGGACCTCGTCGCCATTGGCGGCGATGCTGTGAACCCACTCAACTCCGCCGATAACGTCACGGGACGCCATGAGGAGAGCGCAGATTACAAGCTCTTTAACTGCCTCGGCGTTTGCGCCGGGGGTGTTGAAAACCACGATGCCTTTTTCCGCGCAACTGTCGCAGGGGACGTTGTTTGTGCCCGCGCCCGCTCTTGCGATGCAGAGCAGATTTTCCGCAAAGCTCATGTCGCCCATTTTTGTGCTGCGAACCAAAATGGCGTCGGGGGTTTCGCAGGAGTCGTCGATGTTGATGCCCGCTTCACGGATTTCGTCAAGCCCGGAGGCGGCGATTTTGTTAAGTGTTTTTAAGTTATATGGCATGGCTAACCTCAAATTCTTTCATAAAGTCAACAAGCTTTTGGACGCCCTCAACAGGCTGGGCGTTGTAGATGGAGGCGCGCATTCCGCCCACAAGGCGGTGACCCTTAAGGTTTGTGAAGCCCCGAGCCGCGCCTTCCTTTGCGAAGGCGGCGTCGGTTTCGTCGTTTCCTGTGCGGAAGGTGACGTTCATGTCACTGCGGGCTTCAACTTCGGCGCAAGCCTTGAAAAGCTTGCTGTTATCGAGAAAATCGTAGAGGAGAGCGGATTTTTCTTTTTTGAGAAGCTCAATGCCCTTGACGCCGCCCTGTTTTTCCAGCCAGTCCAGAACAAGACCCAGCATGTAGATGTTGAAGCAGGGAGGGGTGTTGTACATGGAGTCCTTGTCAATCATGCGCTGATAGCTCATCATAAGGGGGGTGCAGGGCATTTCGTGTCCCGCGATGCTCTTGTCGATGATAACAACGGTTAGCCCGGCGGGCGCCATGTTTTTTTGTGCTCCGGCGAAGATGATGCCGTATTTTGAAACGTCAACGGGCTTTGAGAGAATGTTTGAGGACATGTCGCAGCAGAGGGGGACGCCGGCTGTTTCGGGGACGTATTTCCACTCGGTGCCGAAGATGGTGTTGTTGGCGCAGTAGTAGAAGTAATCGGCGTCGGGGGTGAGCTTAAGCTCCGACTGGGCGGGGATGTAGCTGTTGTTTTTGTCCTCGGAGGACGCGGCTATGTTGATGGTGCCGTATTTTTTTGCTTCCTTGGTGGCGACAGACGCAAAGTTGCCTGTTACGGCGTAGTCCGCCTTGCCTTTGCCAAGCTCCGAAAAAAGGTTCATGGGAATCATGGAAAATTGCAGGGACGCGCCGCCCTGAAGGAAAAGTATTTCATGGGTATCGGGAACGGAAAGGGTGGCTTTTAAGGCGGCCTTGACGTTCGCGAAGATTTCCATGTAGACCTTACTTCGGTGGCTCATTTCCAAAACTGACATTCCGCTGCCCTTGTAGTTGAGCATATCGCGCTGAGCGATTTCCAGAACCTCTGTGGGTAAGACGGAAGGGCCTGCCGAAAAGTTAAAAACCTCATTCCTATTCATAAAGATACCTCCATATTTTTTTGTTTCCAAATATAGTCAAATCAATAACGAACTAATTATAATACGTTTACCACACTAAAGTCAAACCAATTTACCCACAAGCATTTCGCCCGAAACGGCTGTAATTTGGACACATTTTACAATACCGTGGAGCTGTCCCCCGCTAACGCACACTTGGGCATAGTTATCGGCGTGTCCCACGGACATTCCATTCTGCTCCGTTTCGAAAAGTACCGACAATTTTTTCCCCACACAGCTATTTAAAAATTCCTGCTCCACCTCTGCCGCAACTATTTTTGCCTCCCCTGCCCGCCTTGCTTTTTCAGCGGCGGTGAGCTGGTTTGGCATTTCCGCCGCCTTGGTGCCCGGGCGGATGGAATAGGGGAAAATGTGAACCTTGGAGAAGCCGCATTTTCGGAGGAATTCAAGGGTTTCCCTGTGGTTTTCCTCGGTTTCGCCGGGAAAGCCCACGATAAGGTCGGCGGTCAGCCCGCAGTCGGGGAAAAATTCCCGCAACAGCTCGCAGGCTTCAAGGAAGCGGGCGCAGTTGTATTTTCGGTTCATGCGGAGCAGGGTTTCGTCACAGCCGCTTTGGAGGGACAGGTGAAAGTGGTCGCAAATTTTGCCGCTTTTTGAAAGCCCTTGGCAAAATTCACGGGTGACGACGGTCGGCTCCAAAGAGCCTAAGCGCAGGCGCATTTCGCCGCTTTTTTCTGAAATGGCTTCGATGGCTTGGGAAAGCGTGACCCCGGGTGTCAAATCCTTGCCGTAGGAGGCGATTTCGATGCCGGTTATGACAAGCTCACGAAAGCCCGCCTTTGAAAGCTCTTGGGCGTTTTGGGCGCAACGCTCCGGGGGCAGACTGCGAATTCTGCCCCGAGTATATGGTATGATGCAGTAACTGCAAAAGTTAACACAGCCGTCCTCAATTTTCAGCATGGCACGGGTGCGCCCCTCAACGGCTCCGGCGGGAAGCTCCTCAAAAATTTTCCGCTCGAAGGGGCGATCCTCAAAGCTAAAGCTGTTTCGGGTTTCCAGCGCCGCCATAATGTCCGAAATGAAGCGGTTTTTGTCGCCACTGCCGTGGAGCACCTCCACCCCCAGGGCACGAACCTCCTCCGGGGAAAGCTGGGAATAGCAACCGCAAACGGCAAGCACCGCGCCCGGATTTTCGCCCTTTAGCTTGCGGATTTCCCGACGGGATTTCCTTCCGCTCTCCGCCGTAACGGCGCAGGTGTTTACGATGACGAGGTCGGCGCTCTCCCCTTCCGCCACGGGCGTGACGCCCTGTTTTTGCAGAAGGGTTTCCATTGCCTGAGTTTCGAATTGATTGACCTTGCAACCCAAGGTAGCAATTTTGTAATTCATAGGTTCACCTTGTTTTTAACATAAATATGGAATATAATCGGGTTTATCTTATCAAACATCCGCAAAAAACAGAAGCTTTTTATCGGAGGCAAAAAATGACATATTTAGACAACGCCGCCACGACAATGGTCTGCCGTGAGGCGGCGGAAGCCGCATTTGAAATTATGACCCAAGGCTACGGCAACCCCGGCTCCACCCACAAAATGGGTCGGGACGCGAAAAAAGCCTTGGACACCGCCCGTGCACAGGTGGCAAAGGCAATGGGCGCAAGCCCTCAGGAGATTTTTTTCACCTCCTGCGGCACTGAGGCGGACAACTGGGCAATTCTTTCCGGCGCGGAGCTAAAGCGCCGCAGTGGCAAGCATATTATCAGCTCCCAAGCGGAGCACGGCGCCGTTTTGAAGTCTTTGGATTTGCTTGAAGCACGGGGCTTTGAGGTGACCCGCCTTGCCCCGGAAAAAGACGGCAGCATTTCCCCCGAAAAGCTTGAAAGTGCCCTTCGGGAGGACACGATTTTGGTTTCCCTCATGCTGGTGAACAACGAAAGCGGGGGAATTACGGACATTCACGCCATTAAAGAGCTGATAAAGAAAAAAGCCGGCGCCGCGCTTTTGCACACAGACGCCGTTCAAGGTTTTTTGAAGGTGCCTTTTTCCGCAAAAACATTGGGTGCAGACATGATTTCGGTGAGTGGGCATAAAATTCACGCGCCAAAGGGTGTGGGCGCGCTTTATGTTCGGGGCGGCGAAAAAGCACTGCGGCTCTCGCCCCTAATTGTGGGCGGCGGTCAGGAAAACGGGCTTCGCGCGGGAACGGAGGCACTGCCCCAGCTTGTCGCCTTCGGAAAAGCGGCAGAGCTGGGCGCGGAGCTTTTTGATGACGCCCACCGCAAAATGGCGGAGCTTAAGGCGCTTGCTGTTTCAAGGTTAACTGCCGAAAACCCGGGGCTTCTTGTGCTCTCCGGTGAGGCGCCTCATATTTTGAGCATTTCGATGCCCGGCTACAAGAGCGAGGTTTTGATGAACTTTTTGGAGGCTCGGGAGATTTACGTTTCAAAAAGCTCCGCCTGCAAGCGGGGCGGACGCAGCCATGTTTTGGCGGCGATGGGGCTCCCCCCCGCTGTTATTGACGGTGCCCTTCGAATTGGGCTTTCCCGCTTCACCGAAAAAGAGGACATAATGGCGCTTTGCGACGGGATTTCTGCCGCAAGGGAAAGCCTTTTTAAGGTTTTGGGCTAAGGCTATTTTTTCTCCGGGTCGTCGTTTCCCTTGGCATCTTTTGCCTTTTGCTTTGCCACTGCCTGCTTTTCCTTCACTTCCTCCGGGGTTTTCATGGGGACGGGGTGAAGGGTTTCCGGGTCGATGTGGTCCATATCTGCATAATCCGCGGTCTTCACAGGGAGGCCGCGTTTTTTTATTCGGCTGTTCACAAGAGCGCGGACGCCCGCATAGAGCACCGCGAACAGGGGCACGCCCAAAATAAGTCCGATGGGTCCGAAAAGTCCCGCGCCCAAAATGATTGAGAACAGAACCCAAAAGCCGCTAAGCCCCGTGGTACTGCTAAGGATTTTCGGCTCCAAAATGTTGCCGTCAAACTGCTGTAGGACAATGATGAACACGATGAAAATGATGCACTTGATGGGGGAATACATTAGCACAATGAGACAGCAGGGAATTGCGCCGATGAAGGGTCCGAAAAAGGGGATGATGTTTGTTACGCCGATGATGACGCCGATTAGGACAGCGTCGGGAAGCCCGATGATGAGGCAGGCGATGTAGGTGAGCACGCCCACGATGAAAGCGTCCAAAATCTTGCCGCTGAAGAAGCCCATGAAGGATCTGTTGGTGAAGCGGAAGGCGGAGAGGATGCTTTTTACATGCTTGGTGGAAAAAATTGAGTAGAGAATTTTTTTGCCCTGTGCCAAGAATTTTTCTCGGCTGAACATGACATAAACCGAAACCACAATGGCGATAAAGATGTTGGCAACGGCTTTCACAACGCTGATAACGCCCACGGAAACGCTGGTTACGATGTCCTTCATTTGGGGGAGCAGGGTGTTGCGCGCCCACTGGGAAAAGCTGGTGCCCACGTCGCCCAAAATGGTGGAAAGGGTTTCCTCAACTCTTGGGAAATCCTCCAGCCATTTGTTTGCCCAAGCGTCAAAGCGGGTCATGCTGGAGGAAAGGTTCATGACAATGCCTTCGATGCTTTGGTAGACTTGGGGGATAATGAGGAGCAGGAGCAGGGAAACAGCAACCACAAGGGAGAGGATTGCGGCAAAAATTGCCACGCCTCTGCCGAAGGAATGAGCTTTTTTTCTGTTGGTTTTGAAAATCTTTTCACCAAGAGGATTGAAAAGCTTTGCCTGAAAGGGCTTGACAAGAGGGGTTAGGAGATAGGCAAGCACCATGCCCCCGATGATGGGGCTTAAGATGCTAAGAAGGGCGGAAAAGGAGGTTTTCATGCCGTCCCAGCGCTGAATAACCCAAAAGAAGCTAATGCAGGCGATTATGACAAGAAACGCCGTCATGCCCCAATACAGATATTTTTTTTCCCATTTGAACTTGTTCATTTGCAGCTAATTCTCCCTTAAAGGAAATGTGCCGATTTTCGGCAGGCTTGATATGGGTATTGTGCCCAATAAGAAAAATTAAAAAACGGCTGCCGCAACAAATGTTTTGCGGCAGCCCTTGGTTTTTGCTTAAAGGTATTTTTTGAGGTCGCTTCCAACGGCGGCGGGGTCGGCGGTGGCGCTGATTGTGAACTTGATGTTTTCTTTTTCGCCGAAAGCATCCAGTGCGTCAAGAACCGGTGCAAGCTTGTCTAGGTCGCAATTGTCGACCATTTTGAAAAAGTTATCTATAAAGACATGGGTGATATCGTAATTTGCCGCGTGCAGACCGTTGATAAAGCCCATGAAGAATTCGACAGAACCGAATTTGTAGTCTGCTGCGTGAACCAAACGAGCCGTGTAAGGGATGTCATAAGTAAGGTTTTTGTCCTTTTCGATGCACACTACGTTGCCATTTTCTTCCTCGACTGCGTGCTTTACAAGCTCGACCAACGACTTGGTCTTGCCGGTTCCCTTAGGGCCCATAATTAGCTTAACCATGTTAAACACTCTCCTTGCAATTTTTTAATAGTAAAAGCGTTGTAGGTCTTGTTCTGAGCAATTGCTTATCACTGTTGCTCTGAAAATATAATATCATACATTCCGCTGAACTTCAACGATAAGTTTTCGGGTTTTTGAGACAATTTTACAAATGTTCACAATTTGATTATTTTCCCAGCAGCTTGAACATATTGCTCTTGTAGGCTTCAACACCCGGCTGGTTAAAGGGGTTCACCCCGGAGGCATAGGCGGAAATGGCACAGCTCATTTCGAAGAAGCAGACAAGTGCCGCAAAGCCCTCCTCATTTCGGGCGGGCACAGAGAGCAAAATGTTTGGAACATTGCCGCCGATGTGTGCCGCCCCAACCGCTCTGGCGGCGATTTTTGAGATTTCGTTAAATTCACGCCCGGCAAGGTAATTCATGCCGTCCTTGTCGCCCAGCTCAAAGGGAACAGCAAGCGCGCTTTCGGCGTTTTCGAAGCTGACAACGGTTTCCATCAGCCTGCGGGGTCCGTCTTGGATGTATTGACCCATGGAATGGAGGTCGGCGGAATATTCCACCGAGGCGGGGAAAATGCCGATGCCGTTTTTGCCCTCGCTCTCACCGAAAAGCTGCTTCCACCACTCCGCCATGAAGCGGAAGGAGGGCTCATAGCAGGCAAGGATTTCCGTTGTTCTGCCCTGACTGTAAAGTTGCTGTCTTGCCCCGGCATAAAGCCAAGCCGGGTTTTCCGCGGAGCGGAGGTTAAGCTCCCGAATTTCTTCAACGGCGGAGCGCAAAACCCGCTCAATGTCGATGCCCGCAACCGCCATGGGCAAAAGCCCCACAGCGGAGAGCACGGAAAATCTGCCGCCCACATCATCGGGCACCACAAAGCGTTCCCAGCCCTCCCGCACTGCCGTGTCGTGGAGAATTCCACGCTCTGCGTCGGTGGTGGCATAAATTCTTTTTTTCGCGGCGGCGCCGTATTTTTTTTCCAGAAGCGCCTTGAAAACTCGGAAGGAGAGCGCCGGCTCCAAGGTGCCGCCGGATTTTGAAACGATGTTGACGGAAAAGTCCCGCTCACCGATAAGCTCTATTATTTCGTTGATTGCGGCGGCGGAAAGTGAGTTCCCCGCAAAGAAAATGTCCGGGGTTTCTTTTTTGATGAGGTTGTAGTTGGGTGAACGCAAAAGCTCGATTGCCGCCCTTGCGCCTAAATAGGAGCCGCCGATGCCGATAACCACAAGCACCTTGGAGCTTGCGCAGATGCGGGAGGACGCCGCTAAAATTTGCTTTAGCTCCCCATCCAGCACTCGGGCAGGCAGGTCAAGCCAGCCCGTAAACTCCGCCCCCTCACCGCTGCGCTCAAAAAGCGTTCTGTGAGCGTCGGAAATTTTTGAAAAATCGGGACCCGCGCCCTCGAAAAACTCGCGGGCACCGGATAAATCTACCTTAACCATGTTTGACCCTTCCTTTCGCCGCGGTGCTTCCTTTGAAGTGTCTGCTTTGCGCGGCAATTACAGTCGTATGTTTGTAATCTCATTTTAATACAACTTGGCAGTCATTACAAGTTAAATTTCTCGTTTTCCCGGAGCTTGTGGGGCTTTGACGCCCACAAACGCCGATTATTTTGCCAAAAGTGGAGATTAGCCGCCGTAAAGTCTTGAGAGCATTCTGCCGTAGATTTGGAACAGGCTCAGCTTTGCCACCTCACTGCCCGCAAGCAGGGGAACCCTTGCAAGCTCATTATCCCCGGAATAGACCAGCATTTCGCCCAAAACCTCACCCGCCCCGATGGGAGCGGAAAGCTTTTCGGGAAGCTTAAGCTCGTATCTCGCCTCGCCCAGCTTGGTTTTTTCCAACAGCATTGCGCTTTCCCCGCCGTAAATCGGCTGAACGCTGTCCGCCGTTCCCAGCTCCACCATAACAGGCGGCAGGGGCGTGGGGCTTCTCAGGGGGCAGAGGGCGTAATTTGCGAAGGCATAGTTCAGCAGGGTTTTTGCGCACTCGAAGCGCTCGTTTGAGCTTGGCGCGTGGAGCACCACCGCGATATACTCGGTGCCGTCCCGCTGTGCCGTGGCGGAAAGGCAGTGCATTGCACGGCTTGTGAAGCCGGTTTTCAGCCCCGTTGTGCCCTTATAAAAGCGCACCAGCTTGTTTGTGTTTGTAAGCGCCGATTTGCCATCCCGCAGGCTGTCCATCCAAATTGTTGTAAATTCCTTGATTTTATCGTGCTTTATCAGCTCCCTTGACATGAGGGCAACGTCATAGGCGCTTGTAAGATGATTTGGGTCCTCTGTAAGCCCCGTGCAGTCAACAAAATAGCTGTCATTCATGCCCAGCTCCAGCGCTCTTGCGTTCATCTTCGCAACAAAGCTTTCCTCGGAGCCGGAAATGTGCTCAGCAAGCGCCACGGCGCAGTCGTTTGCGGAAACCACCGTCACCGCCTTTAGCATGTCGTGAACGCTCATCGTTTCCCCCTCCTTCAGCCAAATTTGGCTGCCGCCCATGGAGGACGCCCGTGTGGAGCAACTAATCATGTCCGTTTCCGCAAGCCTGCCCCCGTCCAGCTCCTCCATTACAAGCAGCAGCGTCATAATTTTCGTGACGCTGGCGGGAGAGCCTTTGTCGTGCTCATGCTTTGCGTAAATTATTGTGCCCGTCTCCTTTTCCATCAGCAGGGCTGAGGGAGCGGAGATGCTGATGGCATTTTCCTCCAAGGTTTCAATGGCTCCGACTCCGCCGCTCAGCAGCGCCGCCAGCAGTAGGGAAATTAAAATCTTTTTCATTTGCCGCCTCCAAAAATAGCTTTGTCCAATTCCGGGTTCAAGCTACTATATGGTTTTTTTCAGCCGGGTATGCCGCCGCGGCGGATGTCAATATCTATTTTCGTGATTTCATTTTTTGCAACATTAGCGGAGCATAATTATTTCCTTTTATTTCATATTCATCGCCATTGAATATTGTCGTTTTTCCCTCAATGGAAGTTTTTGCTTGTATTCAAGGGTTTTGAACACTTTCAACAGGGTTATCAACAGCCCTTCATATTCCCTTGCCCAGAGGATTATTCATAATTGGTTAACATAAGCAAAATGGGAAAATTCAGCCGCCAAAAACAGCCCCCTTTTTTCTGCTTGACAAGTAAGAATTTATGTGTTTTACTTCCGCGCAAAATAGCAAAAAGCAGAGAAAGCTGTCGCTTTCTCTGCTTTTGATGTCAGTATTGTGTCAAATGTGTATAGGGTCTTGCATCAGGCAATTTCCTTGTACATGGCGGGGGCGTCCGCTTTTTGGACGGTCTCCGCAATGGAGAGCACCTCCACCTTTAGGGTGCGCTGACCGAAGTGGATTTCGATTTGGTCGCCCAGCTTGACGTCATAGGAGGCTCTTGCCGGCTTTCCGTTCACGGAAACACGTCCTCCGTCGCACGCCTCGTTTGCAACAGTGCGCCGCTTGATAAGGCGGGTCACCTTAAGATATTTGTCAAGTCGCATAATAAACCTCCCGGGGAAAAATAGTAAAAGGCGCGGACAGCGTGAACCGTCCGCACCTTTGTGTTGTTATTTGTCAACAGCTTCCTTAAGTGCTTTGCCTGCTTTGAAAACAGGGACGCGGGAAGCGGGGATTTGGATTTCTTCCTTTGTTTTGGGGTTGCGGCCAACGCGCGCTTCTCTGGATTTAACATCAAACACGCCAAAACCGACGATTTGGACTTTCTCACCGGTTTCGATTGTTTCCTTGATGGTTTCGAGTACAGCGTTTACTGTGCGCTCACCGTCTTTTTTGGACAGTCCCGCCTTCTCTGACACTGCTGTAATAAGTTCTGCTTTGTTCATGTCGTACCTCCTACAAAATTTCTTAATGTCGTAAAAATCTGTTTATAATAGAGTTTTGCATGTTGATATTGATGCAAAAGCTCACTCAATGGTTGGGATGCCGAAGGGGAATTATTCTTCCCGGGCGGCATTGAAGGCTTTTTTGCCCTCGTCGTAGATTTCTTCCATTTGGGGAAGGGTCATTTCGGAAAGCTCATTGCCCCGCTTTGCTGCCGTTTCCTCGATGTAGTTGAAGCGGCGAATGAATTTTTCACAGCTTTTGTGGAGAGCCGCTTCCGGGTCCAGCCCCTCGAACCTTGCAACATTTACAAGGGTGAAAAGCAGGTCGCCCAGCTCCTCCTCGATGTGCTGTGGGTCTTTTTCGGCTTGGGCTTGCTTGAATTCGGCAATTTCCTCGGAAAGCTTGTCCATGGCGCCTTGAATATCCGCCCAGTCGAAGCCGACTTTTTTTGCTTTTTTTTGGATTTTTTCCGCACGCCAAAGGGCGGGGAGGCTTTCCGCAACGTCTGTCATGGTTTTTGTGACTGTGGTTTGGGATTTTTCTTGGCGCTTAAGCTCGTCCCAGTTGCGCAAAACCTGCTCACTTCCCGAAACCTCCACATTTCCAAAAACGTGGGGGTGGCGGTAGATAAGCTTTTTGCAGGCGCCGTCGGCAACATCGTCAAGGTTGAAGGAGCCGCCTTCCTCCTCGATGCGGGCGTGGAAAATCACCTGCATGAGCACGTCGCCAAGCTCCTCCCGCAGGTGTTCCGGGTTTTGTTCGTCAATCGCCTCACAGACCTCGTAGGCTTCCTCCAAAAGGTTGCGGCGGATGCTTTTGTGGGTCTGTTCTCTGTCCCAAGGACAGCCGCCGGGGGCGCGCAAAATCTCGATTATTTTGCGGAAATCGTCAACATTGTATTCGGACTTATATTCAAAATCTACCATACTTTTCCCTCTACCGCAAGAATTATTTGAACTTATGTCTATATTTATAAAAACCAAGGTTGCACACTGTCATAAATGGCAAAAAATGCTTGAATTATCGAAGATTTTACTATGTTTTTGTGTGTCGGTCTATTTTATGTGGAGCAGCTTTGCCAGCTTTTCACCCTTGGGCAAAAGCTTCATATCCTCGATTGTGATTGACTGGGTAACGATTGTGAGGACGGCATAAACGATGCCGGCAAGCCCGATTGCAATGGCAAGCGCCACAATGATTATCATTCTTCCGGGCTCCGCGCCGGCGCCCAAAAGTCTAAGGGCGGCGGGGTACATAATGAAGGCAACAAGCCCCATGGCGGCGCAGTTGATGGCGGGCAAAACGAAAATTCGGGCAAGCTTTGGACGCTCCGGCAGTTTTTTCATAACGAAGAAAAGGTTAAGTCCGCTCATGACAAGGTAGCAGATAAGGGTGCCGATGGGTGCGCCGAAGATGTTGATGTTGGGGTTGCCCACAAGGAACCAGTTGAGCACGATGTTCAGTCCGCCGCCGATTAGCATGGTGTACATGGGCAGGCGCTCTCGACCCGCCGCCTGCAAAACCGCGGTGGTCATAAGTGAGAGGCAAACGAAAAATGAAGCGATGCCCATGATGGCAAGAAGCGCGCCGCCCTGCTGGGAGCTGCCCGGGTAAAGCCCGTTCATAACAGGGGTGGAGAGCACGGAAAGCCCCACCGCCATTGGCAGAGCGATAATTGTTGAAATTCGCAGTGAGGACTCGATAACATTTTTTGCGTCGCCAAACTGTTTTCTGGTAATATATCCCGCAATGGCAGGAACTATACTGATTGTTAAGGGAGTTATCAGCGCGGCGGGAAGATTATAGAGGGTGAGTGCCTTTGAATAGACGCCAAAAAGGGTTGTGGCTTCGTTTGCCGAAAAGCCCACGGCGTTTTGGAGCTGACCTAAGACCAGCTTTGTGTTGATAAGTGTGATAACGCTTAAAACGCAGGAGCCAAGGGCAATGGGGATGCCCACCTTTATAAGTCTTTTAAGGATGGCACTGTTTTTTTCCGCCTCCGCGTCGGAAATTGCGGGGACGTCCTTGTAGCGTTCTTTTTCAAGTGCCATCTGCTTTCTCGCGGCGAAGCCCATATAGATGCAGGCAACAAGTGAGCCAACGGCAACGCCGGAAATTGCGCCGGCGGATAAAATCGGAGTGCCCGCGCCCTGCTTTTGGAGCAGGAGCAGCACAGCAATTCCGAATGCCACCTTCACGGCGACCTCAATAACCTGTGAGATTGAGGTGGGGGTCATGTTGGAAAGCCCCTGAGTGTAGCCGCGGAAGGCGGACATTATGCAGACAAGAATAACGGCGGGTGCCAAGGCAAAAACGCTTTGGCTCGCCTCCACATCCTCCATGAAGCCGGCAAGCTCCGTGGGGAACAAAAACATGACGATGGTTCCGATGGCGCCCAGAACGATAAAAGCCATTATGGCAACTCGGAAGGTTTTTTTGACCTGAACCGGCTTGTCAAGGCTGTTTGCTTCGGAGATAAGCTTGGCAAGGGCGATGGGAAGCCCCGCAGTTGAGAGGGTTAGCAGTACGTTATAAAGGTTGTAGGCGACGTTAAAGTGACCGAAGCCCGCGTCGTCCATGATGTCGCCCAGTGGGATTTTGTATAAAGCGCCCAAGAGCTTTGTTATGATGACGGCGATGGTGAGAATGGCAGCGCCGTGAAGATAGTTTTGGTTTTTAGATGCCGACAAGGTTGCACCTCCAGAATTTTTTGTGGGTTTATGTTTGATGTAACTATAATGTATATGCGGACATCGGTCGTTTTTGACCGGAGCCTCCGTTGAAGCCGCACAGCGCCTCAAAGTTTTTATACTTTACACCAAAAGTGTGGAAAAATCAAGATAAACTACGTGGGGACATTCTATTACTTTTTGCAAAG
>JAVVZC010000025.1:0-13644 GCA_036650755.1 Oscillospiraceae bacterium | reverse complement strand
TTTGCAAAATATGTGACAGGCAAGACCGTTTCCCAAGTAAAGGGCATTGCCATTAGCGAGGGCGCACCCAAGGACGCGGATTTGGCTTCCTCCGTCACCATCGGAATTACGGAATTCCAAGCACTTTTGGAAAAAGCATCCAAGTAAGAGTAATTCAAATTGCCCCTTCGCCTGCCAAAAGTCTTGACAGGTGAAGGGGCACAGCCGCTTGATAAAAGCTCCAAGGGAGAGGAAAAGCCTCCTTAACAACGGGACTGAAATTTTTAAGGACGGGGGAAAATGCACATGAAGCGATTTTTAAGCTTACTGCTTTGCTTGACGCTTTCGCTGACGCTGTTGGGCTGTGGAGCGAAGCAGACCAAGCTCCAAAAATATGAGGCAAGCTTTCTTGAGCTTTTTGACACCGTCACAAGTCTTGTGGGCTACTGCGAGACGGAGGAGATTTTTCAGGCGGAGGTTCAGGCTTTTCACGATGAGCTGGAGAAATATCACAAGCTTTACGACATCTATAATGACTACGAGGGCGTCGTAAATATCAAAACCATCAACGACAGGGCAGGGCAGGGGGCGATTAAGGCAGAGCCGGAGCTAATCGACCTGCTGATTTTTGCAAAGGACGCCTATACCCTTAGCGAGGGCAGTGTAAATGTGGCGATGGGCAGTGTTTTGTCCCTTTGGCACACAGCCCGTGAGGCGGGAATTGAAAACCCGGAGCAGGCGGCTTTGCCGGAGCGGAGGGCGCTTGAGGAAGCGGCAAAGCACACGGACATTGAAAAGCTGATTATTGACAGCGCCGCCGGCACGGTGGAGCTTCAAGACCCGAAAATGCGGCTTGACGTGGGCGCTGTGGCAAAGGGCTACGCCGTGGAGCGGGTCTGCAAAACCTTGGAGGCAGAGGGCGTTGATATGCTTCTCGTCAGCGTTGGCGGCAACGTGCGGGCAATCGGGAGCAAGCCGGAGGGCGTTGCTTGGACTGTGGGCATTCAAAATCCCGAAAAGCCGGAGGGTCCGTTTTTGACCAAGGTTTTGGCAAAGGACTTATCCGTTGTGACCTCGGGCAGCTATCAGCGCTACTACACGGTGGAGGGGAAAAAATATCACCATATTATTGACCCCAAAACCCTAATGCCCGCAAATTATGTGAAGGGCGTCAGCGTGCTGTGCCCAAATTCCGGCTTGGCGGACGCGCTTTCAACGGCGCTGTTCAACATGAGCCCGGAGGCGGGCAAGGCTCTGCTTTCAAAAATCGGCGGGGTTGAGGCAATCTGGGTTCTGAACGACGGTTCCCAAGCGGAGACGCCGGGTTTTTCAAAACTTGTAAAATCATGAGGTGACAAAATGAAACGACTTTTTTTCGGCGGCATACATCCTTTGGGAAATAAGGACTGCTCAAGGCAGGCACCCGCCATTTCTGCGCCCCCAGCAAAACAGGTGGTTTTGCCAATGTGCCAGCACATCGGCGCGCCCTGCGTGCCCACGGTTGCTGTGGGAGAGCGGGTTCTGCTTGGGCAGGTCGTGGGCAGGGGAGAGGGACTTTGCGCCCCCATCCACGCCTCTGTGAGCGGAAAGGTGAGTGCTGTGGAGCCACGCCCAAACAGCAGGGGCGGGCTTTGCCTTTCGGTGGTAATCGAAAATGACCTTAAGGACGAAAAAGCCCCCGCCACGGCGACGGCTTGGCAAACTGCCGATGCCGAAGCTCTCATTGAGGCGATTTGTGAGGCGGGAATTGTGGGCATGGGCGGAGCGACCTTCCCAACGGCGGCAAAGCTGCGGGCGGGGCTTTTCAAAACTGACTGTGTGATTATCAACGCCTGCGAATGCGAGCCCTATATCACGGCGGACGACTGCCTGATTTCCATGGAGCCGAACAGGGTTTTGAAGGGGGCGGCGATGCTTGGAAAAATCCTTGAAGCCAAACGAATTGTGCTGGCTGTGGAGGACAACAAGCCCCAAGCGATAAAAGCACTTTCCGACTTGGAAAGCAAGGGGGAAATTGAAATTTTGCCCCTGCCCACCCTCTACCCTCAGGGAGCCGAAAAACAGCTAATTCAGTCCGTAACAGGGCGGCAGGTGCCCCCCGGCGGACTTCCCGCGGCGGTGGGTTGCGGAGTTTTCAACGCCGCCACCTGCGCCGCAATCTGCCGTGCGCTGGAGGAGGGCACGCCCCTTTATGAGCGGCTGGTCACAGTTTCCGGTGAGGGCGTGGCAAAGCCCCAAAACTTTATTGTACGGCTGGGTACATCCTTTGAGGAATTGATTGAAGCGGCGGGCGGACTTTTGCCCGGCTGTGAGCGGGTGCTTTCCGGCGGCCCAATGATGGGGCTTGCGCAAACCCGTTTGGACGTTCCCGTGATGAAGGGCACAAACGCAATTTTGTGTTTGAAAGGTGAGCAGATTACCCTTGGGGAGCAAAGCGACTGCATCCGCTGTGGGCGCTGTGTTGCCGCCTGCCCCATGAAGCTGGAGCCTTTATATCTGCACCAATTTTACACACAAAAAAGGCAAAAGCAATTACAGCGTGCCCATTTGACGGACTGCATCGAATGCGGCTGCTGTGCATATGTTTGCCCCGCAAAGCTGCCCCTTGTTGAGGAATTCCGCGCCGCTAAGGCACAGCTAAAGGCAGAAAAAAAGGAGGGCGTGAAATGAAAAAAGAATTTGCCTTTGCGTCCTCGCCCCACATTCGTGACAAGGCGAGTACACAAAAAATAATGCTGGACGTTCTCATAGCACTGCTTCCCGCCCTTGTTGCGGGCACCTTGATTTTTGGTCTGCGCTCACTGCTGGTGGCTTCGGTTTCAGTTGCCTCCTGCATGGGCTTTGAGGCGCTTGTCCGTGCCCTTCGCCATGAGCGGCAAACGGTGAGCGACTTATCGGCGGCGGTAACGGGCTTGCTCCTTGCGCTGACCTTGCCCGCAAGCGTTTCCTATGTTGCGATTGTGCTTGGCGCGTTTTTCGCCATCGTAGTCGTCAAGGAAATTTTCGGCGGCTTGGGGCACAATTTAGTAAACCCCGCCCTCGGGGCGAGAGCCTTGCTTTTCATTTTTCCGCAACAGCTTGTGCGCTTTGGAGCGCCGGGAGCGGCGCTTTCCCTTGGAAACACCGTGGATGTCATCAGCTCTGCAACGCCGCTGCACAGCATGCAGATGCCCGCCCTGCCCGACGCCACGCTTTTGGATATGTTTTTGGGCAAAATCGGCGGTTGCATCGGTGAGGTTTCGGCGCTTGCAATTTTGATTGGACTTGCCTACCTGCTTATTCGGCGGGTCATTTCTTGGCGAATTCCCGTATGCTTTGTTGGCACTGTGGCGGTTCTGAGCCTGATTTTTGCCCGGGGGGACGCCTCGCCGATTATGTGGATGTCCTACAGCGTTTTGGGCGGCGGACTGCTTTTGGGAGCGGTTTTCATGGCGACGGACTATGTCACCTCACCGGTTTCGCCTTGGGGACAGGTGCTTTACGCCGTTGGCTGTGGCGGACTGACAGTGCTTATCCGCTATTTCGGGCTTTACCCGGAGGGGGTTACCTATGCCATTCTGGCAATGAATTTCTGCGCCCGAGGCATTGACCGACTTTGCGCAAAAAGACAGTTCGGCAGAGTGAAGGGAGGCAGGGCATGAAAAAGCAAATTGGAATTTTGGCAGTGCTTTTGCTTGTGATGGCGGCTTTGTCCTTTGGCGCTTGGGCACTGACGGAAAAGCAAATCGACCGCAACGAGGAAGCTTCTATCGAGGCGGCAAGGTCGGCTGTTTTGCCCGGCTCCGCAAGCTTTGCGGAGGAGGAATTTGAAAGCTCCGATGGCGTTAACGAAAACATCGAGGGCGTTTGGAAATCCGACAAGGGCTACGCCATCGAGACAAAGGCATATGGTTATCACGACGATGTGTGCCTGATGGTGGGCGTTGATATGGAGGGCAAGGTGGTCGGGCTTCAGGTGCTGGAGCTGAACGAAACTCCGGGGCTTGGCAGACAGGCAAAAAACGACAGGGACTTTTTAAGTCAATTTTTGGGCACGGCGGGAACTGCCGCCCTTGACGACAATGTGGACGCCCTAAGCGGCGCCACGGTGACCACCAAAGCGTTTATAAAGGCTGTCAACGCCGCCTCGGCATATGTGACCGGCGCTGATATTTCCTCGGGCGCAACGGAATGGGAGGGCTAGAAATGAAGCTGATTAGACAAATTCTCTTAAGCTTTGCGGCAATTTTGGCGGTGGCACTCACCTTCGGCATCGGTGCCGCAATCGGAGTGGCGGCTTCGCTTTTGCTGACCCAAGTGGTTCTCGGGGCGCTTGGCAAGCATTTGAAGGGGATATATCGGGTGCTCGGGGCGATTATTTTGGAGGCGGGCTTCGCCTTTTCGGGAATTTTGGCGGCGCTTGCGCTGTTTCCCCAATGGCAGCTTGAACCTCTTTTCCCCGGCTTCGTGTTTTTGGAGAAAAGCTTTGCCGGACTGCTGATTTTTGCGCTGCTAGCTGCCTTGGTTCAGGCTTTTATGGGAGAGTGCAGGCTTCCCGGGGTTTTGGGTTTCACAAAAACCCCGAGGGCGTTTCGCGGTTTGCCCATAATCGCACTGACGGCGGCACTGCTGCTGATGACCTTGGATGGCTTCATCGGACTGCGTATTTAAGAAAACAGGTGCGGAAGCTTTTGCTTCCGCACCTGTTTGTTTTGTTACCAAGAAACCACAAATCTGTAGCCAAGACCGCGGACGGTTTGGAGGTATTTGGGGTTTGCGGGGTCGTCCTCAATTTTGCCCCGCAATCTGTTCATGTAAACCATCACCGCGTTTTCGTCAACAAGGTTGTCGCCCCAAACCAAATCGTAGAGCACATCCTTTGAAAAAACACGGTTGATATTGTCCAAAAAAAGCTTTACCAAAGCGTTTTCCTTGGAGGACAGGGGGATTTCCTCGCCGTTTTTGAAGAAGCGGAGAGTGGAGGTGTTGTATTGGAAGGGCCCCGCCGTGAGCAGTCCATCGCCTCCGGGACCCCGACTGCGGCGGATGAGCGCCTTTGCCTTTGCTCCAAGGGTTACGGGGTTAAAGGGCTTTGTGATGTAGTCGTCGGCGCCGATATCCAAGCCGTAGAGGGTGTCGTAATCCTCTTTTCGCCCGCTGACAATGATGATGGGAACATCACAGCCGTTTTTTCGCAGGGTTTGCACAGCCTCAAAGCCGTCCAATCCCGACATGTTTATGTCCATCAATATGAGCTGATATACGTTTTTTCGAACCAGCTCCAACGCCTCTGCGCCGTCGGAGGCTGTGAAGGCTTCAAGCCCATTGCTTTTCATGACCTTGAAAAGCATTTTTTGCACCGCAGGATCGTCATCGACGATTAGAACCTTATCCGCCATGTTTTCCCCTCCGTCTTTACAGACGCAACAAATTGCGTTATTGTATAGACATATTATAATCGTTTTTTCCCCTTCGCACAAGAGGAGGTTTTGCTTTGGAAAAGCGCAAACGCACCCGCTCAATCCTTATATCCACAGCCTTAGTCACGGTGCTGTCAATTTACGCCCTGTGGCTCATGTGCTTGGAATATCGGGGGTATCGGCAGGAAATTTTAAATTCCCAAGACGCCCAGCTTTTTTCGGTGGCTCAGGTTGTGGATCAGGGGCTGGAGCTTTTCTTGTCACGCTATTGCAAAAGTCTTTCTTTTGTGGTTAATCGTCCCGATTTTGTCGCGGCGGAGCAGGAGTATCTTCAAAGCGGAGACAGCGGCAAGCTGCTTTTGCAAATGGAGGAAAACCTGCTTCATCAGGAAAAAACCACCCACTGCCTCCTTGCCTCGGATGAAAAGGGCGTTCGTCTTTCCACCGACCCTTGGGACGGAAGCTTTTTGCCAAAGGGGGAGACAAGGGACGAAATTCGCCTTCGGCTTTGCCGCAACAGTGACGGAAGCTTCGGGATGTGCTTTACAAGCCCCGGACGAGACGGCAGACTTGAATACACCTTGGTGCTGGACTTGGCGGAGCTTTATCGGCAAATTGCCGCTCCAAATTCCTACGACAGCCTGCTTTTGATGGACAAGCAACAGCAACTGCTTGTGCGCACCACCTCCTGCGGAAAAATCCGCATGGCGGAGCTTGAAAACAAGGAAACCATGGACAAGCAGGATGCAGTGTTTTCGGAGCAAATTCTGGGAGCCGCAAATAAAACCCCAAGCGCGGGAGAAACGGCAATTTTTATTCAACTGCCCACCTGCGGAAAAAATGAGGGCTACAGAGGCAGAATGGCAATTTTTGACCCCGATGATTTGGACAATGGCTTTTTTACCGTTTGCGTCAGCATGCACTATGACCAAATTGCCGCCGGACTGCGGAGAAACACTTGGAAAATCAGCCTTTTTGCCGCCATTGTCGCCGCCGCGATTTTGCACTTGATTGGAAAAATCTGGCGTATTGAGCACCGCCGCCGGGACGCGGAAAAGGAAACGGCACAGCTTCGCCGCCGCAACAAGGCTTTGGCGGATATCAACAGTCAGGAGCAGGAAATGGCGCATCACCAGCGCCTGCAAACAATCGGAACGCTGACGGCGGGCGTCGCCCACGAATTTAACAATCTGCTGACCCCAATCATGGGCTATTCCATGCTTGCCTTGGAGCAGCTCCCGGACCAGCAGTCGGAGCTTTACGACGAGCTTTTGGAAATTTACCAAGCGGCGTGCAAATCCAAGGAAATTGTCTCCCGAATTTCCTCGCTTAGCAGTAAGCACATGGAGATAACCTTCAAGCTTTTAAGCCTTGACCGAGTTGTGGAGAGCGTTGTCACGGTGCTTTTGCCAAACAAGCCCGCAAATGTGGAGCTTGTGACGGAGCTTAATTGCGGAGAGCGCTTGCTGCGGGGCAGTGAAACTCATCTAAGTCAGGTGATTTTAAATCTGTGCATCAACTCCCTTCACGCCATGCAGGGTAAGGGGGGCGTGCTCAAGCTTCACACAGAGCTAATTCAGAATGAATTGGGGGCTTGGGCGCAGCTTGTGGTTTCCGACACCGGGGTGGGCATTTCGGCAAAGGAGCTGCCCTTGGTTTTTGAGCCCTTCTACACCACCCGTCCCGCCGGAGCGGGAAGCGGCTTGGGTCTGCCCATTGTCCGACAAATTTTGGATGAGCACGGCGGGCGGGTGAGCCTTGAAAGCAGCCCTCAAAAGGGCACAAGGGTGACGGTGCTTTTGCCCCTGCCCCCGGAGGGTGACGAGCCTCCCCTTGACGAAAGCTGAGGGCTGTTTGGGACTTCTGAGCGTTTTTGCAAAAAACATCCGAAGATTTAGGTAAAATGAAGGCATTTCGAGTAATCTAATTGACTTTACTCTGTTAAATGAATATAATTAACTACATATATTCAGACAACAAAAAAATAGAGAAATATGTGCCCAAACCACATGGAGAGTGTCGGTATGCCTTCTTTAAAAACCATTTTGGTGGTTGATGATAATCCGGTCAATAGAACCATTCTGACAAAAATAATTTCCCAAGAATACGCCGTGCTCCAAGCCGAAAACGGGAAAGCCGCTTTGGAGCTCCTAAATGAGCATACCGAACGCATTGCCGCTGTTATGCTTGACCTTGTCATGCCCATAATGGATGGCTTCGCCGTTTTGGAGGCGCTTTTAAGCGACGGCCGCTTTGGCAATCTGCCCATTATCGTAACCACGGGCAGCAGCGACGACGACAACGAAATTAAGGCTCTCAGGCTTGGCGCTTGGGACTTTGTTTCAAAGCCCTACAACCCCGAAATTATCAGCTTTCGTCTCAAAAACGCCATCGACAGAAGTCAGCTTTCTGCCCTTAAGCAGCTTCAATATTTAGCGCAATACGACGCCCTTACAGGCATTTTCAATAAGGCAAAATTCTTCAAAGTGACTCGCGATATGATTGACGCGAGCCCCCAAGAGAGTTTTGTCTTTATTCGTTTTGATGTGGACAGGTTTCAGCTTATCAACTCCTTTTTCGGCGCGGTGGAGGGGGACAAGCTGCTGATTTACATTGCGGAGCATTTGGTGGAGGACGCTGCCGGCTTTGGCAATGCCAGCTACGGACGTATCGAATCCGATGTTTTCGGCTTTTGCCTGCCCTATGACCCCCGAACAACGGAATTTATGATTGAGCACTCCAAAAAAATGCTTGAAAACTACAACCCAAACTACGACATTGTCCCCTCTGTGGGCATCTACATAATCGACGACAACAGCATTTCGGTTGAAGAAATGTACAACCGTGCCACCCTTGCCGCAAAAACCTGCAAGGGAAACTACCTTGACTACTTCGCCTACTACAACGAGGGCATGAGCAGAGCCCTGACCGCCGAGCAGGAAATTACCAACGACATGAGCTTTGCTCTGGAAAACGGTCAGTTTGAAATCTATCTTCAGCCCCAATACAACATACACACAAATCGACCATTGGGCGCGGAGGCGCTTGTGCGCTGGAGACACCCCCAAAAAGGTCTGCTTTTGCCCGGGAGATTTATCCCCGTTTTCGAGCGCAACGGCTTTATCACAAAGCTTGACTACTACGTTTGGGAGCAGGCTTGCAAATGCCTGCACACTTGGATAGAGCAGGGAAAAGAACCTACGCCCATCTCCGTTAATGTTTCCCGAGTGAACCTCTACAACCCCAAGCTTGCGGAAACTTTGCTTTCACTCGTAAGGCGCTATGAGCTTGAACCGGCACTGCTCAACCTTGAAGTCACGGAAAGCGCCTACACCGACAACCCCACCGCCTTGAAAAAAGTGGTTTCCCAGCTTCAAAGTCAGGGCTTTGTCATCATGATGGACGATTTTGGCAGTGGCTATTCCTCCCTCAGCCTCTTAAAAGACGTGGTAATCGACATCCTCAAAATCGACATGCGCTTCCTCTCCGAAACCGAAATCCCGGGTAGGGGCGAAAACATCACCGCCTCGGTTATCCGCATGGCAAAATGGCTGAACATCCCCGTGATTGCCGAGGGTGCGGAAACAGCCGAGCAGGTGGACTTTTTGCGCAGTGTGGGCTGTGACTACGTCCAAGGTTTTTATTTTGCAAGACCCATGCCCGTTTCCGAATATGAGGAGCTTTGCATCAACAATTCCGCCGACGCCCAAGGCTTCGGCAACAAAAACAGCAACTATCGTTACGACGATTTGTTCTCCATCAAAAAGGACATGTCGCTTCTGTTCAACAATTCCCTGCAAGCGGCGGTAATCTACGAATTTGTGGACGACCGAATTGAAATGATTAGGGTCAACGAGGCGTATTACGCCCTGCTGGGGCATGACGACATGCTGGCAAAGGCACCCTGCCTCCTCAACGTGGTGGAGGAACCCTTTAGAGCACCGCTACTGGGGGCTTTTCGCGCCTGCGTCAAGGAGCGGGGAAGCTCCGAATGCGAATATATGCGCCGTCGCTCCGGCGGTGCGCCGGTTTGGATTTACACAAAGCTGAGCTATGTTTCAAGCGCGGGAAAAAAGCACATCCTTATCGGCGAGCTGAGCGACATCACCCTGCGCAAGGAAATCGACTCCGAGCTTCAAAAATACAGAGCCTCCCTGCTTGCCGGCGACCACAATGCCCACACGGTGCTCATTGTTGACGACGCTCCTGTTAACCGTGAGCTGCTCAAGAGCATTCTCCAAGAGTCCTTCAACTTCCTTGAAGCCGAAAACGGTGAGGAGGCAATCAAGGTCTTGCGGGAGCATCCCCAGCAAATCGACCTGATTTTACTGGACATTGTCATGCCCGTAATGGACGGAAAGACCTTCCTCCAATACAAAAAACAAACACCCGAGCTTGACGGCATCCCCGTTATCGTAATAACGGCGGACAACAGCCGTGAACAGCAAATCAGCACAATCGCCTTGGGCGCAAACGACTACATTGTCAAGCCCTTTATTCCCGAGGTCGTAATCCGCCGTGTATACAATGTCTTGGAGTCAAACCATCGTTTCAAGGAAATGGTCAGGGAATACAACAGCATGTCGGAGCAGGTCAAAACAGACCTGATGACCGGGCTTTTCAACAGGGCAAGCGTCGAGGAAATTATCACAAAGCGTTTGGAAAGCGCAAACGGAAGCTGTGCCATGCTGATGCTGGACATTGACAATTTCAAAAAATTCAACGACACCTGCGGTCACGCCTATGGCGACAAGGTGGTGGCGGAGGTGGCGGAAAAGCTTCGCGCCTCCTTTAGGCAGGACGATATTCTTGCCCGCATGGGCGGGGATGAATTTGCAATCTTCCTCTGCAACGTTTCCCAAGGTGCGGCGGTGGAGCAAAAGGCGCGCAAGCTTTGCAAAAGCATTTCGGACATCATTATCGACGGCAAAAATGCGGAAATTACCTGCTCTGTGGGCATAGCCATGACCTCCGAAAAGGTGAATACCTTTGAGCAGCTCTACAAAAATGCGGACATAGCCCTCTATAACACAAAATTCCGCGGCAGAAATGCAGTCTCTGTTTTCGGTGAGGAGGCAAAAACCTCTATCATCCGTTGGATGAACGACGCGGAAAGCGTTTTGGAGGAAATCAACGACAGCCTCTATATCTGCGACAAGGACAGCTACGAGATGATTTATGCAAATGAAAAGCTTTGCAATTTAGTCGGGGTCAGCCAAGAGGAATGCAAGGGCAGAAAATGCTATGAGGTTTTACAGCACAAGGACGCGCCCTGCAGCTTTTGCTCCATTCCAATAATAAGCGAGGATAGAGTCTATTCAAGACTTTACAGCCCGGAAAATTCCCCCGGCAGTTTTCTGCTTCGGGGAAAGAACATCAACATGAACGGCATCATCGCACATGTTGAGGTGCTTGTTGACGTATCAAAGATTGAAAATTCCGACGAATTCTTAAAGGAGATGAAAAATCGTGGAGAAAAATAGCTTTTTTCAAAACCCGCAGAACAATATTGAGGAAAACGAGCCGATGCTCCGCGACATCCTTAAGCATTGCGGAATTCACTACTGGAGCTTTGACCCTGTGAGCGATAAGGGCGTGTCAGGGCTGAACGCCATGTCGGAGCTGGGAACTCTCAAAACTTGGGACAATTTTCCCCAAGCGCTTATCGACATGGGGCTTATCCACAAAAACAGCGCCGAGAAATGGCTGGAAATGCACCGACGCATAAAAAAGGGCGAGCCTCAGGTTATCAGTGAAATCGAAGTCATTCAGGATGGAAAGCCGGTTTGGAAAAAAATCCAATATGACAGCGTTTTTGACGAAAATGGCAAGCCCATCAGCGCAAGAGCCGTGGCGGAGAATATCAGCGCCTACAAAAGCCTTTCCGAAAACTATGCTCAGGCGGCAAAGCAATGCGGAGTTACCCTTTGGATGTTCGACCTTGCAGAGGGCTGTATCTACGATTTTGACAACGCGACCCACATCAAGTCCCTTGACAACATTAGCGTCATTCCCAATGTACCGGCGGTTTTTGGGGAGAGCGACAGCCCCCTTCACCCCGACGACCTGCCGGAATTCCTTGAAATGTTCAAAAAAATCTATGCAGGCGAAAAAACAGCCTCAAGCATCGGTCGCTGGAGGAACAACAACAGCGACGCCCAGTGGTGGTATGAAATTTCATATACCAGCCTGTTTGACGATTATGGAAAGCCGATTAAGGCAATCGGCACCGCAATTGACATTTCGGAGCGCATCCGCTTGGAGGAACGCTATAAAGAGGAAATCAAGTGGAGAAAGGTACATAACCAAGATGTAATTGGCTCCTATAAACTAAATATCACCCAAAACACCTGCGAGGACGGTCAAAGCGACATCCCAATCATCAAAAGCTTTGGCAGTGGGGGAACCGTTGACGACTTTTTCTCCCGGGAATACGAGGCGCATTTGGATCAGGAGGATTTAGTCGAATACAAAAAAATATTCAACCGCAAGGCACTGCTTCAGACTTATCGGGAGGGAAAAACTCATGTATCCCAAGAAACCTATATGAGCTTTGACGGCAGCAACACCATTTGGATTAAGATTGAGCTGGACATGTTCCTAAACCCCCAAAGCGGCGATATTGAGGCATACATCTATGCCACGGATATCGACCAAAAAAAGACCTCCCGCAACATTGTTGACGCCGTTGTCAACATGGATTACGACTATTTGGCGCTTTTGGACAGCAACAGCGACAGCTACCTGCTTTTTGCCCAAACCGGCGGGACGACACCGCTGCCCAACCGCCACGCCCTGAGATATGAGCAAGAGGTTTTACGTTACGCTCGTGAATATTTGGTGGCGGAGGACATTGAGCAAAACATTTTGGATATGTCCTACAAAAATGTTATTGCCCAACTGGAAAATCAGCGGGTTTACAAGGTCTATTGCCGTGTTCGGGAGAACGACGGAAGCATCAGCCGCAAAAAGCTGCAATTCTCCTATCTGGACAGGGCGAGAAAGAAAATCATCCTCACCCGTAGCGATATTACCGACCTTTTCAACCAAGAACAGAGAAAAAGCGAGGCGCTTAAAGACGCTTTGGCGGCGGCACAGCAGGCAAACGCCGCAAAATCCGAATTCCTCTCCCGGATGAGCCACGAAATCCGCACGCCCATGAACACCATTATCGGCATGTCGGCGCTTGCCGCCGGCTGTGTAAACGACCCGGAGCAGGTTTCCGAATACCTTTCCAAGGTTGGAATTTCTGCCCGCTTCCTGCTTTCAATTATCAACGACATTTTGGACATGTCCCGAATTGAAAGCGGCAAGGTGCTCATCCACAACGACAAAATCCCCTTTGAGGAATTCATAAACGGCATCAACAGCATCTGCCACAATCTTGCACAGGAAAAAGGCGTGGGCTATGACGCAATCCTCACAAGCTTCACCGAGGACTACTACATCGGCGACGCCATGAAGCTGCAGCAGGTGCTGATAAACATCATCTCCAACGCCATAAAGTTTACGCCCCGAGGCGGCAAGGTTCAATTTGTCGTCCATCAGGAAAAGCTGGGCACGGACGCGGCAATTTTGAAATTCACAATAAACGACACGGGCATTGGCATCAGCGAGGAATTTTTGCCCCATATTTTCGAAGCCTTTGAGCAGCAAAACGGCGGCGGCAGTTCATCTTACGGCGGTACCGGCTTGGGGCTTGCAATCTGCAAAAACCTGATTGACCTGATGGACGGAAAGATAAGCGTCAACAGCATTGAGGGCGTGGGAACGGAATTTACCATCGAAGTCAGGCTGGGCGTTCCCGAGGACAGCAGGCGCTCCGCAAAGCAAAATTCAAGCCTCAACCTTGAAAACCTTAAGGCGCTTATTGTGGACGATGATATCATCATCTGTCAGCACACAAGGCAGGTGCTTTTGGACATGCGAATGCAGGCGGAATACGTTGTCACCGGCGCAAAAGCCGTGGAAGCCGTTCGCAAAAAGTGGGAAAAGAAAGAAAACTACGATGTCATTCTTGTGGATTGGAAAATGCCCGATATGGACGGCATCGAAACCACCCGAGAAATTCGCAAAATCGTGGGGCCTGAGGTCACAATCATCATCATGACCGCCTATGACTGGGCGGCGATTGAGGTGGAAGCCAAGCAGGCGGGCGTCAATATGCTAATTTCAAAGCCCCTGTTTCGCTCCTCGCTCTGCTCCGCCTTCGAAAAAATCTACAACGACAGAGACAGAGCGCAAAATCCCGACAGGCTTAAGGAAT
>JAVVZC010000024.1:0-13882 GCA_036650755.1 Oscillospiraceae bacterium | reverse complement strand
CCCACCAACTCCCCCTTGCAATTCCCCCAACATTCTGTTATATTGTAAAACATTACCCCGCACCTTTAGTGCGCTAAACTAAAAAAACAAGGAGTCTCAACTATGAAAAAGCCGCTTGTATCTCTTGAACAGCTCAAAGAGTTTTCAAAGGAATTTCCCACGCCCTACCATCTTTATGACGAAAAGGGCATACGGGAAAACGCGCGAAAACTTTACTCGGCATTTTCATGGAATAAGGGCTTTAAGGAATATTTCGCCGTTAAGGCAACGCCCAACCCCACGATTATGCAAATCCTTCGGGAGGAGGGCTGCGGCATGGACTGCTCGTCCCTGACGGAGCTTATGCTCTGTGAGCGCGTGGGCGTTTCCGGCGGCGACATCATGTTTTCCTCAAACGACACCCCGGCGGAGGATTTTATCCTTGCGGATAAAATGAATGCCACCATCAATTTGGACGACATTACCCACATCGACTTTTTGGAAAAAACCATCGGTCACATCCCGGAAAAAATTTGCTGCCGCTACAACCCGGGCGGAAATTTTGAAATTTCCAACACCATCATGGACACCCCGGGCGACTCCAAATACGGGCTTACAAAGCCCCAAATGTTTCAGGCGTTTCGCCTCTTGAAGGAAAAGGGCGCCAAGGAATTTGGCATCCACGCCTTCCTTGCCAGTAACGCCGTCACAAACGACTATTATCCCACCCTTGCCGCTGTGCTTTTCCGCCTTGCGGTGGAGCTGAACGCGGAGCTTGGTGTACATATCAGCTTTATCAATCTTTCCGGCGGCATCGGAATTCCATACCGTGCCGACCAGCAATCTGCGGATATTGCGCTGATAGGGGAGCGCGTGGAAAAGGTTTACAACCAAATTCTCGTCCCCGCCGGCATGGGCGACGTGGCGCTGAACACGGAGCTGGGGCGCTTTATGCTTGCCCCCTTCGGAAACCTTATCACCACCGCAATCCACCAAAAGCACACCCACAAGGATTATGTGGGTCTGGACGCCTGCGCCTGCAACCTGATGCGCCCTGCCATGTACGGCGCCTATCACCACATCACGGTTATGGGCAAGGAGGGCGCGCCGGAGGATCATCTTTATGACATCGTGGGCGGGCTCTGCGAGAACAACGACAAATTCGCCATTGACCGCTGGCTGCCCCGCATTGATAACGGCGACTTCATCGTTATCCACGACACCGGCGCCCACGGTCATTCCATGGGCTACAACTACAACGGCAAGCTCCGCAGCGCCGAGGTGCTTGTCCGTGAGGACGGCAGCGCAAAGCTTATCCGCCGCGCCGAAACCCCGGAGGATTACTTCGCAACCTTGGATTTTTAATGAATAAAATATCAGCTTGTCAGGGATGCAAAGCCTTGACAAGCTGATTTATTTTAAAGCCTTCTGATGGCGTTTGCCGAAACCTCGAAGGCTGTTTTGCTCTGCTGCTCACCGTTTACGTTTTTTATGTAATCACGGCTTTGAACCCTGCCCTCAAGCTCAATTTTATCGCCCACAGCCCATTCCGCCGCCTCTCGGGCATGGGGACCCCAAGAGATGCAGGGGAGGTAGTCCGAGTGCCCGTAGGAGCGGTTTACGGCGACCAGCAGGTCGCATATCTCCCGACCCAAGGGCGTTTGACGCAGGTTTGGAGCTTTGCAAAGGGTGCCGCTGATAATAATTTCGTTTTGCGGCTCATCGTCACAAAACGCAAGCTCAGTTGCATATACAAATATTGTGAGCTTATTTCCAACACCGCTCTTATTGTTGTGGGAGCGCAGCTCACCTGTGACACGGAGCATGCTTTGCCCCTCCGGGACAATTGTTTCCAGTAGCTTTTCATCGCAAATAACGTTGATTTTGTCCTCAATTCCCGAAAGACGAAGCACCCTTAAGGGAAAAGCAAAAAACTTGCTGCTGCGGCTCATATGGGACAAAAACGGTCTTCCGGCAAGGGTACCGCAAAGCAAAATTCTGTTTCCTATCCTTTGTTCTTCCATAACTACCTCCAAAATTTTCGAATATTTTGTCCCGGGGCTTAAAATTGCGGCTTGTCCTCCACGCGCAATACTTTTGACGGAAAGTACGGCATTTGCCCAGCTTTGATAACACAGCTTATTCGAATTAAGTACCGTATATTCCCATTTTTGTTCAAATGAACAAATTGCTAACCTGCATAAAATGAAGGCAAAACTTGCATTTTAATTCTTTAATACACCACAAACAATGAGGGAATTAGCAGAAAATTGCATATATATAATAATTGGTAGCAAGTAATTTGCATGAATGCCTTGACTGGACGGCAAATTTGTTATAGAATTGCAAAGATATAATTTGGATTTAGCCTTGCTATGCCGTTTTTAACATTTTTATTTAGCAGGGCATTTCCGTCCCTATATTGATACTGCAAAACGATACAGGAAGTGAAGTAATGGCAAAATATACCATAAAAAGGCTGCTGATGGCGCTAGTCACGTTATTTATTGTAGCCTGCCTTACATTTGTACTAATGAACAGCGTTCCGGGAAGCCCTTGGTCTGCGGATAAGCAGCCTTCCGCAGCCGTTGTTCAAGCACTTAACGAAAAATACGGTCTGGACAAACCAAAAATTGTGCAGCTCGGCATGTATTTTAAGAACCTTGCCCATGGTGACATGGGTGTCTCTCTCAGAATGCAAAAAAACCGTCCTGTAGTCGATATAATCGTTGAAATGTTCCCCGTTTCCGCAAAAATCGGCTTCTTTGCTCTGCTTTGGGCAATCATTGTCGGCATCCCGCTTGGCTGTCTCGCCGCGTACAATCGCGGCAAATGGATAGACAGCATATTACGTGTCATATGTACCGTGGGAATTTCAATGCCAAGCTTTGTTGTGGCGTCGCTGCTCCTCTATACCTTTGCGGGCAGTAACGAAACGCTCAGGATTTTCCCCACGATTTTCGACGCAGCTCTTGGCGTAAAATCATACATTCTTCCCTGTTTTGCCTTGGGCGTTTACCCCATGTGCTACACGGCGCGCCAAACCCGTTCCGCAATGCTTGATTCCATCAACCAAGACTATGTCAAAACCGCCCGTGCAAAGGGACTTAAAAACAAAGCTGTCATCTTCAAGCACGCTTTGCGCAACGCCCTAATCCCGGTTATCACATACCTTGGACCTCAAGTTGCCTTTACCTTCTGCGGCGGATTTGTTGTCGAAACAGTGTTCTCTGTCCCCGGCTTGGGACGTTACTTCGTTCAGAGCATCCAAAACCGTGACTATCCCATCATCATGGGCACCACGATTTTCCTTGCTGCCTTCATTATCGTAATGAACCTTCTTGTCGATCTCCTCTACAAGGTTGTTGACCCGAGAATTAGCCTATCAAAGGGGGATCAGTAATTATGTCTGACAAAAAAATTAAACACGTTATGGGAAGCATGCAGCCGGACATTGAGGAGCTGCTGGAATTCACCCCCGACGACTTCAAAAAAGCAACCGAAGAACAAAAGGACGATTTCGAAAAAGACCGCAAAAGCACCTCCTTTTGGAAGGACGCATGGCGCAGACTTCGTCAAAACAAGGTTGCAATCGTTGCCCTTGGCGTTATTGTTTTGCTGGTTATCTTCGCCTTCATAGGGCCTCTTTTGGTTCCCTACGACTACGACCAATTCAACGCCGGAGCCGAAAACCTCTACCCCTGGCACTATTCAATCGCGGACTCCTATCTCCTTGAAACCACCACCGGCGACCCGGCACAGCGTCTCGAAGTTGCCATTGCCGCCGCCGAAAAGGAAAAAGGCAGCAAGCTTAACAACATCGAAACCGCAAAGGTCAAGGCAACAGTCAAAACCAAAACCGTTGACGAGGATGAGCTTAAAAAAGAACTGGGCATCCACCTTAAGCCCTTTGGCTATTCAAGAAACGAGCTTATCAAAAAAGAAGCCGGGGAAAATGTATTTCCCCATGTTTTCGGCACCGACAAATACGGCCGTGACATCATGGTTCGAATTATGGTCGGCACCCGTGTTTCCATGCTAATCGGAATTTTTGCCGCGCTTTTGGTTCTCCTTATCGGCGCTACCTACGGCTCCATTTCCGGCTTCGCAGGAGGCAAGGTGGACGCCGTTATGATGCGAATAGTTGAGCTTATCTATTCCATACCGGAAATTTTGGTGGTGCTCCTCTTATCCACCGCGTTAAAACCGGCACTGGTGGCGTTTCAGGACTCGGGCGAAGGTTTGCTAAACAATCTTGTGGGCGTCATGGGGCCAAACCTCATCTCCCTATTCATCGCCTTTGGAATGCTCTATTGGGTCACAATGGCACGTATCATCCGCGGTCAAATCCTTCAGCTCAAGGAGCAGGAATTTGTCACAGCGGCAAAAGCCTTGGGCGCAAGCTCCGGGCGCATCATAAAAAAGCATCTGCTTCCAAACTGCATCGGTCAAATTGTTGTTACCACCTGCCTCCAAATTCCTTCCGCAATCTTCCTTGAATCCTTCATGTCTTATCTTGGCGTCGGCGTTGCCGCCCCCTTGACAAGCTTGGGCTCCATGGCGGCGGAAGCGCTGGACGGCGTTGTAACCTATGGCTATCGTTTGTTTATCCCCGCAGTTATCCTTAGCGTTATGATTTTGGCATTCAACCTGTTTGGCGACGGTCTTCGTGACGCGCTGGATCCAAGGCTGAAGAAATAAGAAAGGAGGAGACAACATTTTGTTTAATGAACAGAGCGAGAAGCTACTTGAAGTAAAGGACCTAAAAGTCTCCTTCTTCACTCCCGCAGGTGAGGTAAAGGCAGTCGGCGGCATCAGCTACGACTTGAACTACGGCGAGGTAATGGGTATCGTCGGCGAATCCGGCTCCGGAAAAAGCGTTGAAGCCTATGCAGTTATGGGCTTGCTTCAATCCCCGGGCAGAGTAATCGGCGGCTCAATCACCTTTCAGGACGAGGACGTGCTTGCCCTTACCGACACTCAGCTAACAGATTTTCGCGGCAAAAAAGTCGCTATGATTTTCCAAAACCCCATGACCTGCCTGAACCCGGTTTACACCATCGGCAACCAGCTTGTTGAGGCGCTTCGTGCCCACAACAAGGAAGTCTCCAAGGCGGACGCGAAAAAATCCGCAATGGAAATGCTGGAGCTTGTTGGCATCAACAACGTTGAAAAGCGCATGAAGCAATATCCCCATGAGTTTTCCGGCGGAATGCGTCAGCGGGTTATGATTGCAATGGGTCTTATCTGCTCGCCCCAGCTCCTAATCGCGGACGAACCCACAACCGCCCTTGACGTTACCATCCAAGCCCAAATTTTGGAGCTTATGAAGGGTCTCCAAAAGAAAACCAACATGGGCATTATCTTCATCACCCACAACCTTGGCGTCGTTGCCGAAATTTGCGACAAGGTTTCCGTTATGTACGCGGGAAAAATTGTTGAGCAGGGCCCCATCAACGACATCTTCTACAACACAGCCCACCCCTACACCTTGGGCTTGCTCCGCTCCATGCCCCGAGTTGACGCTCAGGAATATGAGCGCCTTATCCCCATTGAGGGCACCCCTGTTGACATGCTTAACCCGCCCGACGGCTGCCCCTTTGCGCCCCGTTGCGAGCACTGCATGCAAATTTGCCTCAAAAAAATGCCGCCCTACACCGAGGTTGCGGAGGGACATCGTTCCGCCTGCTGGCTTCGGGTGCAGGAAGGAATGAACAATAAGGAGGAGCAAACCAATGGATGACAAAGTGCTTCTCGAAGTGCAAAACCTTCGCAAATACTTTCACGTTAACGGCGTTAAGGGCCCCGGCGTCCAAGCCGTTGAAAACGTTTCTCTCTCCATAAAAAAGGGTGAAACTCTTGGCATCGTCGGCGAGTCCGGCTGCGGAAAAACCACCCTCGGCAGAACAATTCTCCGTCTCCATGAGCCCACCTCGGGCAAAATCATCTACGACGGCAAAACCATCTTCGACGGCGGCGGCGAAAAAATCCCCATGCTCAACAAAAACGGTGAGCCTGTCCTTAACAAAGAGGGCAAGCCCATGTCTACGCTTTCAAAAAAAGTTGCCGTTGACATGCTCCCATATCGCCGCAAAATGCAAATCATTTTCCAAGACCCCTCCGCCTCCCTTGACCCCCGAATGACCGTTGGTGACATCATCGGTGAAGCTTTGGACATTCACAAGCTGGTCAAAACAAAGGGCGATCGGGCAGACCGCATCAAGGAGCTTCTAACCGAGGTTGGTTTGAACACCGAGCACGCAAACCGCTTCCCCCACGAGTTTTCCGGCGGTCAGCAGCAGCGCGTTGGCATTGCCCGCGCCCTTGCGGTAAAGCCCGAATTCATCGTTTGCGACGAGCCTATTTCCGCCTTGGACGTTTCCATCCAATCCCAAATCGTCAACATGCTTGAGGATATGCAGCAGGAGCTTGGGCTGACCTTCCTTTTCATCGCCCACGACCTCTCCGTTGTGCGCCACATTTCCCAGCGTATCGGCGTCATGTATTTGGGCAACATGGTGGAGCTTGGCGAAAGCTACGAGCTTAACCGCAACCCCATCCACCCCTACACCAAAACTCTGCTCTCCGCCGTGCCCGTGCCTGACCCCGTGGTCAGCCGTGCAAGACAGCGCATCGTTTTGGAGGGCGACATCCCCAGCCCCATCAATCCGCCCAGCGGCTGCCGTTTCCACACCCGTTGCCCCTATGCCATGGACAAGTGCAAGGAATGCGAGCCGGAATTCAAAGAATACGGCCCCGGTCACTTTGCCGCCTGCCATCTTTTGGGCTGATTTCAAAAAAACATTTAAGCGTTTCCCATGTTTTGCATGAACAATGGGAAACGCTTTTTTGAGGACAAAACTTTGAAGCTCCAATCAAAATATGGCGTTGTAATCGAATATTTCCACAAATCCGACACAAAATATGTCATAATGTAAAAAAGTGCGTTGTTCACAATTAAACTGTTGACAGGGCTCTTTCTCGGTGGTAACATAGTAAAAATTGTGAAAATCAGAATTGAGCTTTTTCAGGGAGGGCTGTTTAGTGACACTCGTTATACGCAATGCAAGTCTGTTTCAAGATTGTGGTTTTGTAAAAAAAGATATTCTCGTTGAAGACGGCGTCATTACCGATATTAGACCCGTTTTACCAACAATTTCAAATTCCGTTTCTTATCAACTGAATAATTGTTTTGTTTTTCCCGGTCTCATTGATGTTCATGTACATCTGAGAGAGCCGGGATATTTTTATAAGGAAAGCATCGCAAGCGGCACAAGGGCGGCGGCGCACGGCGGCTTCACAACGGTTTGCTCAATGCCAAACCTTTCGCCGGTGCCCGACAGCTTGGAAAACCTTGCCGTTCAGCAAAAAATCATCAGCTCCGACGCCTGCGTCCACGTTCTGCCCTATGGCAGCATCACCCGGGGCGAAAAGCAGACCGAGCTCTCCGACATGGCGGCGCTTGCCGATAAGGTCGTCGCTTTTTCCGACGACGGCGTGGGTGTCCAAAGCGCCGAAATGATGGAACAGGCAATGCGGATGGCAAAGTCCCTGAACAAAATTATCGTCGCCCATTGCGAGGTTAATTCCCTGCTAAACGGCAGCTTCGTCCACGACGGAGTTTACGCCAAGGCGCATGGCATCAAGGGAAACTGCTCTGAAAGCGAATGGCGTGAGGTGGAGCGCGACATCGACTTAGTCCGCAAAACCGGCTGTGACTACCACGTTTGCCATGTTTCCACCAAGGAAAGCGTGGAGCTTGTCCGCAGGGCAAAGGCGGAGGGACTTCCCGTAAGCTGTGAAACGGCGCCCCACTACCTGACACTTTGCGATGAGGACCTTAAGGACGAGGGGCGCTTCCGCATGAACCCACCAATCCGCGGCGCGGAGGACCAAAACGCGCTGATAGCAGGGCTTTTGGACGGCACCATCGAAATTATCGCAACGGATCACGCGCCCCATTCCGCCGAGGAAAAATCCCGAGGGTTGCTTAACAGCCTTAACGGAATTGTGGGACTTGAAACCGCCTTCCCGGTGCTTTACACCAAGCTGGTGCGCACAAAAATCCTGAGCCTTGAACAGCTTATTTGCCTGATGCAGTGCAATCCCGCAAAGCGCTTTAACATCGGCAGCAGTCTTGAAATCGGTCAGCCGGCGGACTTTACGGTTTTCGATTTGGACGAAGAATACACCATTTTGCCCGAGGAATTTTTATCCAAGGGTCGGTCAAGCCCCTTCGCGGGGGACAAAGTTTTTGGAAAATGCAAAATGACAGTGCTGGGGGGAGAAATTATATGGAAAGAAATTACGACAGAAAAATAGTCCTTGAGGACGGTATTGAATTTTACGGCTACGGCTTTGGCGGTGACAGGGACAGGGTTTGCGAAATTATTTTCAACAGCTCCATGGTGGGCTATCAGGAAATAATTTCCTCACCCTCCTACACCTACCAAATGGTGGTTATGACCTACCCCATTATCGGAAGCTGCGGCATCGCGGATGACGATTTTGAAACGAAAATCCCAAGCATCGGCGGGCTTGTGGTGCGGGAATACAACGACCGCCCCTCAAACTTTCGCTACACCAAGACCCTCTCCGAAATTATGGAGGAAAACCACATCCCGGGAATTTCCGGGGTTGACACCCGAATGCTAAGCTGCCACATCCGCAGTCATGGCACCATGAAGGCGCTTATCACAAGCGCGGACAAGCCAAAAAAAGACGCAATGGCGATAATCGCCGCCAGCCAAATTCCAAAGGACGGAGTTTCAAAGGTAAGTTGCCGCAAAAAATGGTATTCCCGCACATCAAACCACAGCTACAATATCGCCGCCATCGACTGCGGCATCAGGCAAAGCATCATAAAAAGCCTGAACAAGCGGGGCTGTAACCTTACTGTTTTGCCCTACAATGTAACGGCGGAGGAAATCGAAGCCCTGAAGCCGGACGGAATTTACATCTCCGACGGGCCGGGAAACCCGGAGGACCTGCAAAACGTAATCGAAACAATCAGAGCGCTTCGCTCAAAATACATAATCTGCGGCGACGGCTTGGGCTTTTTACTGCTTTGCCTTGCCTTCGGCGGAAAAACCACAAAAATGAAATACGGCAGCTACGGTTCAAATCACCCGGTTCGCTGTACAAAATCAGGCAAAATCGACATAAAGTCGGAAAACCACGGCTATATCGTGAACAAGAAATCTCTTGAGGGCACAGGGCTTACAATCACCCACACGGATGTGCTGGACGAGAGCGTACAAGGCATCGAAAGCCTTGAGGACAAGGTTCGGGGCGTTCAGTTTTACCCCCTTAGCGTCTCCGACCCGGAGGCGGGGGACGGAATGTTCGATAAATTCTTTGCCGAAATTGATGAGGTGAACGCCAATGCCTAAAAGAACAGATATCAAAAAAATACTTGTAATCGGTTCCGGTCCAATCGTAATCGGACAGGCGGCTGAATTTGACTATGCGGGAACTCAAGCTTGCATCGCGCTTAAGGAGGAGGGCTACGAGGTTATCCTTGTTAACTCAAACCCCGCAACAATAATGACGGACACCAACATAGCGGACAAGGTTTACATGGAGCCGCTGACCCTTGAATACATTGCAAAAATTTGCCGCTTTGAGCGTCCCGACGGAATTGTGCCCGGCATCGGCGGGCAAACCGGGCTTAATCTTGCAATGCAGTTGGAGAAAAAAGGCATTCTGGCGGAATGCCAAATGGAGCTCTTGGGCACAAAAAGCTCAAGCATCGAGGCGGCGGAGGACAGAGAGCTTTTCAAAGAGCTTTGCCAAAACCTTGGTGAGCCTGTGCTGCCCTCCTGCATCGTCTATTCAATCGAAGAAGCCGTGGTTGCCGCCGAAGAAATCGGCTACCCGGTGGTTTTGCGCCCTGCCTTTACCTTGGGCGGAACCGGGGGCGGCTTTGCGGATGACGAAACGGAGCTTCGGGAGCTAATCAAAAACGCGCTTGCTCTCTCGCCGGTGCATCAGGTTTTGGTGGAAAAAAGCATAAAGGGCTACAAGGAAATCGAATTTGAGGTCATGCGTGACAGCAACGACACCGCAATCACAATTTGCAGTATGGAAAACATCGACCCCGTGGGAATTCACACAGGGGACTCCATCGTTGTTGCGCCAAGCCAAACCCTTACCAGCAAGGAATTTTCCCTGCTCCGTGACAGCGCACTGAAAATCATCCGCGCTTTGAAAATCGAAGGCGGCTGTAACGTGCAATTTGCCCTTGACCCCCAATCCTTCAACTACTTTTTGATTGAGGTTAACCCTCGGGTTTCCCGTTCCTCCGCCTTGGCTTCAAAGGCAAGCGGCTACCCAATTGCCCGAGTTTCAACAAAAATCGCAATCGGTATGACCCTAGACGAAATCGAGCTTGCCAACACTCCCGCCTGCTTTGAGCCTTCGCTTGACTATGTGGTTGTCAAAATGCCCCGCTTTCCCTTTGATAAATTTGCCAGCGCCTCAAACAAGCTTGGCACCCAAATGAAGGCAACGGGTGAGGTTATGAGCATCGGCAGAACCTTGGAGGAGGGACTGCTAAAGGCTGTCCGTTCCCTTGAAATCGGAGCCTGCCACATCTTCATGAAAAAATTTGAGGATTTTTCAAAGGCTCAGCTTTTGGACTACATAAAGGACGGCAGTGAGGACAGAATTCACGCAATCGCCCAACTGATAAGGCTTGGCACAGACCTTGGCATAATCTTCAACGCCACAAAAATCGACATGCTTTTCCTTGAAAAGCTCTGCAACATTGTGAGCCTTGAAGGTGAGCTTTCCGCCCACAAGGGCAGCACGGAGCTGCTTTGGCAGGCAAAGCGGATGGGCTTTGCCGATGAATACATTGCAAAGCTTTGGAACAGCGGCGAAGACGAAATTTACGAGTTGCGGAAGAAAAACAAGCTTTTCCCGGTTTACAAAATGATTGACACCTGCGCCGGTGAATTTGAAAGCTACATACCCTATTTTTACTCTACCTACGAAAGCGAAAATGAGTCGATTGTCAGTGACAAAAAGAAAATCATCGTTCTTGGCAGTGGTCCAATCCGTATCGGTCAGGGCGTGGAATTCGATTATTCCACGGTTCACGCGGTAAAAACCATCAAAAACGCCGGCTATGAGGCAATTATCATCAACAACAACCCCGAGACGGTTTCAACGGACTACACCACCAGCGACAAGCTCTATTTTGAGCCGCTGACGGTGGAGGACGTGATGAATGTGGTTCACCTTGAAAATCCTTTGGGCGTTATCGCCTCCTTGGGCGGACAAACGGCGATTAACCTTGCGGCTCCTCTGATGAAATGCGGTGTGCGCATTATCGGAACGGACGTCGCCGCCATTGAGCGCGCGGAAAACCGTGACAGCTTTGAAAAAATTCTGGAGGAGCTTAAAATCCCCCAGCCCAACGGAACCGCGGTCACAAACATCAAGGACGGTCTGGCGGCGGCAAACCGTATCGGCTACCCCGTGCTTGTGCGCCCCAGCTACGTTTTGGGCGGCAGAGCCATGCAAATTGTAAACTGCGACGACGCCTTGGTTTCCTACCTGCAAACCGCCGTTGAGCTGGATGCGGAGCAGCCGGTTTTGGTGGACAAATACCTTGAGGGCAAGGAGGTTGAGGTTGACGCGGTCTGCGACGGCGAAAACGTCTTTGTTCCGGGCATAATGGAGCATGTGGAGCGCACGGGAATTCACTCGGGAGACAGCATCAGCGTCTACCCAAGCTTCTCACTTTCCCAAAAGGTGAAGGACGTCATCCTAAACTACACCGAACGTTTGGGACTTGGAATTGGCATTGTGGGGCTTTTCAATATCCAATTTATCGTGGACAAAAACGAGGACGTTTTTGTAATTGAGGTAAACCCACGTTCCTCAAGGACGGTGCCGTTTTTGAGCAAGGCGACAGGCTGGCAGATTGCGGATATCGCAACGCTTGTAATTTTGGGCAAAAGCCTGCGAGAGCAGGGGATTGATGTTTTATATCCCGGTGAAAAGGAAAAATGGTACGTTAAGGTTCCCGCCTTCTCGTTTTCAAAGCTTACGGGCATGGACGTTTATCTCTCACCTGAAATGAAATCCACGGGCGAAGCCATCGGCTATGACACAAGGCTTAACAGAGCGCTTTACAAAGCCTTGCAATCCTCGGGCATGCATGTGTATAATTATGGTACAATATTAGTCAGCATCGCGGATAAGGACAAGAACGAAGCTCTGCCGCTGATTAAGCGATTTTATAATCTTGGCTTTAACATCGAAGCCACAAGCGGCACTGCGGAATTCCTTAAAAACCACAATATCCGCACCCGAGTTCGGGAAAAAATCAGCGAGGGCAGCGACGAAATCCTCACTTCTCTGCGTCAGGGCTATGTGAGCTATGTCATCAGCACCCGCAATTTGGACTCCCGAAACGAAACCGGCGACGGCAACACAATTCGCCGCTGCGCGGTTGAAAACAACGTGAACATGTTCACCTCCCTTGACACCGTGCGCGTTTTGCTGGATGTTTTGGAGGAAACAACCCTTTGCATCTCAACAATAAATTCCTGAGGTAAAAAATGAAAAAATCTATCTTCACAATAATTGAAAACACAAGGCTCACAGCCGATGTTTTTAAAATGCAGCTTCAAGGTGACACCTCGGACATCACGGCGCCGGGGCAATTTGTCAACATTGAGCTGGCGGGGCTTTTCCTGCGCCGCCCAATTTCGGTTTGCGACCTTGAGGGGGATAGGCTTTGCCTTATCTACAAGGTGGTCGGTCGGGGCACAGCCCAAATGTCCGCCATGAAAAGCGGCGAAGCACTGGACCTGCTCACGGGGCTTGGCAACGGCTACAACAGCGCCATCAGCGGTGAAACGCCCTTGCTAATCGGCGGGGGAGTGGGCGTTCCGCCCCTTTACCTCCTTGCAAAGCGCCTCATAAAAGAGGGCAAAAAGCCAAAGGCGATTTTGGGCTTCAACACAAAATCCGAGGTTTTCCTTGAAACAGAGCTTCGGGCGCTGGGCGTTCAGGTTTTTGTCACAACGGCGGACGGCTCCTACGGAATTTCCGGCTTCGTGACGGACGCTTTGGCAGAGGCGGGGGATTACACCCACAGCTATTCCTGCGGCCCGGAGCCAATGCTAAAGGCTGTCTACAATTCCTGCAAAACCGACGGTCAGTTCAGCTTTGAGGAGCGGATGGGCTGTGGCTTTGGCGCCTGCATGGGCTGTAGCTGTGAAACAAAATACGGAAGCAAGCGGATCTGCCGTGACGGTCCCGTACTGCAAAAGGGGGAGATAATATGGTAAACACAAAGGTAAACCTTTCGGGGCTTCAACTCACGAACCCCGTAATCCCCGCCAGCGGAACCTTCGGCTTCGGCACGGAATTCGCGGAGCTTTACGACCTCAATATCCTTGGCAGTATCTCCTTTAAAGGCACAACGGTGGAGCCCCGCTTTGGCAATCCCACACCCCGCATCGGTGAATGCGAGGGGGGAATACTAAACTCCGTGGGACTGCAAAATCCGGGCATGAAGTCGGTTATCGAAGATGAGCTTCCAAAGCTTGCCAAGGTTTTTAAAAAACCGGTCATCGCGAATATCAGCGGCTTCACGGTGGATGAATATGTGGAGCTTGCAAAAGCGATGGACGCTCTGCCTCAGGTTGGCATAATCGAAGTCAATATCAGTTGCCCCAACGTCCACGGCGGCGGCATGGTTTTTGGTGTTGTGCCCCAAGCGGCGGCGGAGGTAACAAGGGCGGTAAGGGCGGTTACAAGCAAGCCGATTTACATCAAGCTCAGCCCCAACGTCACCGACATCGCAGAAATTGCCCTTGCCTGCGAGGGGGAGGGAGCGGACGGAATTTCACTTATCAACACGGTTTTGAGCATGAGAATTGAC
>JAVVZC010000023.1:0-14000 GCA_036650755.1 Oscillospiraceae bacterium | reverse complement strand
CAAAAAAAGTGAGGGGCTTGCGCCCCTCGCTTTGCTTATTCCCATGTGCTCCAAATCTCCGGGCAGTAGCCGATAGTCGCCTTCTTCCCATTTCGCACAATTGGTGTTTTCATCAGCCCCGGGTCCTCGAAAAGCTTTTGAAGCTTGTCCTCGTCGTAGGCAAGGTAGCGCAAAAGCTCCGCGCCCCTCGCCTTTTCGTCCATCAGGGCGGAAAGCCCCACGGCGGCGACGACGCTGTTCATTTCGCCACGGCTCATGCCGAAGCGAAGGAGGTCGATGCTTTGATATTTTATTTTTCGTTCTTTAAACCAACGCTCCGCTTTTTTGGTGTCGAAGCACTTGGATTTGCCGAAAATCTGTATATTCATAAAAAATACGCTCCGAAAATTGCCTTAAACTTCCATAATTACCGGAAGAATCATGGGGCTGCGCTTTGTCTGCTTGTAAAGGTAGCCGGAGAGGTTTGCCTTTACCTTCGCCTTGATGGACGCCCAATCGGTGATGTTGCCCCGTGAGCAGGCGTCGATTGTTTCAAGGGTAACACGGCGAAGCTCTACCATAAGCGCGTCGGACTCCTTCACATAGACGAAGCCACGGGTCACGATGTCGGGCCCGGAAATAAGGCTTGCGTCCTCGGCGGAGAGGGTCATAACCACCACAAGCATTCCGTCTTGAGCAAGATGGCGGCGGTCGCGGAGCACAACGCTGCCCACATCGCCAACGCTGGTGCCGTCCACCAAAACCTTGCCGGAGGGAACGGTTCCGCCCAGCTTAACGCTCTTTCTTGTGACTTCAACAATTCTGCCGATTTCACTGGTGATTACGTTTTGAGCTTGGATGCCCATGTTTTTTGCAAGCTGTGCATGGGTGCAAAGATGGCGCTGCTCACCGTGAAGGGGCATGAAAAACTTGGGCTGGGTGAGGGCGATCATCATTTTCAGTTCTTCCTTGCAGGCGTGCCCGGAAACGTGCAGCTCCTCAAGGCGGTCATAAATGACCTCCGCGCCCTTCATGAACAGCTCGTTTATCACACGGCTGATGGTGTTTTCGTTGCCGGGAATTGCGGAGGCGGAGATGATAACTCTGTCTCCCGAGTCGATTTCCACCTGACGGTGACCGGAAAACGCCATGCGGTAAAGGGCGGACATGCTCTCGCCCTGACTGCCCGTTGTGATGATGACAAGCTTGTTTTTGGGGAGGGTGTTGATTTGGTTGATGTCGATTAGGGTGTCCTTGGGGACGTCCATATAGCCCAGCTCCATGGAAACACGCATGATGTTTTCCATGCTGCGCCCCGTGATTGCAACCTTGCGCTTGCAGCGGGCGGCGCTGTTTATTACCTGCTGGAGTCTGTGGACGTTGGAGGCAAAGGTGGTTACGATGATGCGCTTGTTGCAGTCCTTGAAAAGCTGGTCAAAGCGAACGCCGACCTTGCTTTCGGACTCGGAATATCCGGGCTTTTCCACGTTTGTGGAGTCGGAAAGCAGCATTAAAACGCCTTCCTTGCCCAGCTCACCAAAGCGGGTCAGGTCGATGATGCCGCCCTGAATTGGGGAAACGTCAATCTTGAAGTCACCGGTGTGGATGAGGACGCCGATGGGGGTTTTGATGGCAAGGGAAACAGCGTCCGCGATGCTGTGGTTAACGTGGATAAGCTCCACCTCAAAGCAGCCCGCCTTAAAGCTTTCGCCCGCCTCCATGGTAACGATTTTCGTCTTTTCCAAAAGACCGTGCTCCTCAAGCTTAAGCTCGATTAGCCCGGCGGTGAGACGGGTGGCGTAAAGAGGCGCGTCGATTTCACGCATGACGTAGGGCAGAGCGCCGATGTGATCCTCGTGTCCGTGGGTCAGCACGATGGCGCGGATGCGGTGCTTGTTTTGCACAAGGTAGGTGATGTCGGGGATGACGATGTCAACTCCGTACATTTCTTCATCGGGGAAGCCCAAGCCGCAGTCAACAACGAGAATATCCTCGCCATATTCGTAGACCGTAAGGTTTTTTCCGATTTCGTTCAGTCCCCCCAGGGGGATAATTTTTAGTTTTGATGCCATTATTTGTTAAAATCTCCTTTTTTTGTCTTGCCTTATGTAGATATATCGCAACAAAACTCTAAGCACCCCCAAAAAGGCTGTTTAGCAATGATAGCCGCCCTGCTTCGCGGGTATCGGTTGCTCTGCGCCAAAGGGGTACCTGGGTTTTTTCGGGATATATCAATGTTTATATAATAAGTACAAACGTACATATTGCCGTTATAAAGCTTATTGTGGTCAGCAAAAGCCGAATTTATAAGCGTAGAATAAATATTTTAGCACATTTTTACATGCTTTGCAAGCCCCCGCCGCCTTTATTCACGGCTTTGGAGGGCAAAACCCCGGCGGTATTGGGCGGGGGGTGATTACATTTCTCTGCGACCCTCAAGGGCGCGGAGGAGGGTGGCGTCGTCGGTATATTCAAGGTTTGAGCCCACGGCAATGCCATAGGCAAGGCGGGAAACCTTTACTTCAAAGGGCTTGATAAGCCTTGAAATGTACATTGCGGTGGTGTCGCCCTCGGTGTCCGGGTTGGTCGCCATTATGACCTCCCGAACGTCGCCCGCCGCCACTCTTGAGATAAGCTCGGAAATTTTGAGGTCGTCGGGTCCCACATGGTTCATGGGGGACATGACGCCGTGAAGAACATGGTAAACGCCGTTAAATTCACGGCTGCGCTCAAAGGAGAGCACGTCCCTTGGCTCCGCCACAACGCAAATTATGCTGCCGTCACGGCGAACATCGGCACAGACGGAGCATTTTTCGCCGTCTGTAAGGTTTTGGCAGATGGGGCAGCAATGGACGCTGTTTTTTGCGTCTATGATGGCGTTTGCAAAGCTTTGGGCTTCGCCCTCGGGCAGGGAAAGCACATGGAAGGCAAGCCGCTGTGCGCTTTTTTTGCCAACGCCGGGAAGCGCCGCGAATTTATCTATGAGATTTTCCAATGAGGGCGGGAAAAATGACATTATTTGATACTCCTTAGTATAATGGTGTGTGCGCTGTGTGGTTTTTTGTTGGGGCTTGGCTATAATAGCCTTAGGCGTTTCGGATTGCGGCGATTGCGGCTTTTCTGTCCTCGTTTTTGAAGATGCCGCTGCCCGCCACCAAAACATTGGCGCCGGCTTCGATGCAAAGCTTTGCGGTTTTGGGGTCAATGCCGCCGTCAACCTCCAGCTCGCAGTCCGGGCGAACACGGTTAATCATTTCCCGGAGGGCGGCGATTTTTTGGAGCTGCTCATTCATAAAGCTTTGCCCGCCAAAGCCGGGCTCAACAGTCATAACAAGGACTAAATCCAAAAGCGGCAGGTAGGGGATGATGACCTCCGCCGGGGTTTTTGGGCGAAGGGCAAGCCCCGCTTTTTTTCCGCAGTCGCGGATGGTTTTGAGGGCTTCGAAGATGTCCTGAGGCTGGTCGGCTTCCACATGGAGCACCACAAGGTCGGAGCCTGCCTCGCAAAAATCACGGACATAGCGGTGGGGTCTGTCAATCATGAGGTGAACGTCCAAAAACATGTCCGTTGCACGGCGAAGTGACTTGACAACAGGGATGCCGATTGTGATGTTTGGGACAAAATTTCCGTCCATAACGTCCACGTGAAGATAATCTGCTCCGCCGGCTTTAACGTCGTTAACGTCGGAAATGAGGGCGGCAAAGTCCGCAGAAAGGATTGAGGGTGCGATTTTCGTCATTTGTTGTGCCTCCGCAAACCGTTGGAGGGCGAACACTTAGCCCGGAAACGGCATAAAATTTTATAGTCGAACCGCGCGCGACGGCTTTCATATACGGGGGCGGCGGGCGCAAGTCCTCCGTCCCCGAAGCGCTAAAAATACATTATATATGATTATACAACACACGGCACACCATTGCAAGTGGTTGATTTGCCTTAAGCTTGTTTCCCCCGGGCGGGCGCTCCGCTCCTTGGGCTCCCCCGACCTTGAAACGGCACGCCGTGAATAATTTCTTGTAAAGTCTTGACAATTGCTGTATAATATGTGTTCTGAAAGGTGTGATAGCTATGACTTTTGACAACTATCTAAGCTCACTTTTGGGCAAGACCATTGCGGTCGTGGGCTTTGGAATTAGCAATGCCCCGCTCACCGAGCTTTTACTTTCCCGTGGCTGTGACGTTACAGTTTGCGACAAGCGCACGGAGGAACAATTTTCCGAGGACGCCGCCGCCCTTCGCCAAAAGGGCGCAAAGCTGCGTTTGGGGGAAAACTACCTTAAAAATCTCCATGAGGACGTGATTTTCCGCACTCCGGGGCTTCACCCCTTTACCCCCGAGCTTCAGGCGGCACTTGCCGAAGGCAGCACATTAACCTCCGAGATGGAGGCTTTTTTCAGTGTTTGCCCTTGCCGCACCATCGCGGTTACGGGCAGTGACGGCAAAACCACAACCTCCACCATAATCGCAAACATCCTTAAGGAAGCGGGGCACAAGGTTTTTCTGGGCGGCAACATCGGCACTCCCCTGCTTAGCCGTGTTCCCGAAATGCAGCCTCAGGATTTTGCAGTTTTGGAGCTTAGCTCCTTCCAGCTTCACAGCATGAAATGCAAGCCCAATGTGGCGGTTATCACCAACATTTCCCCCAACCACCTTGATGTTCACCCCAGCATTGAGGACTATGTTGACGCCAAGCGCAGCATCTTCAAAATGCAGGATGCGGGCGACCGTCTTGTGCTCAACGCCGACGACCCCTACACCCCCTCCTTCGCGGCGGAGGCAAAGTCCGACATCCACTATTTCAGCCGCACACATTCCGTCCAAAGCGGTTCCTTCTGTGTTGACGAGCTGCTCTATTCCGCGCGGAACTATGAAGTTCAGGAGCTGATGCCCGCCGCCGTCATTCTTGTCCCCGGCGCTCACAACATCGACAACTACATGGCAGCCTACGCCGCAACCGATGGCTTCATAAACGACAGCGCCTTCCGAAAGGTTGCAAAAACCTTCCCGGGCGTGCCCCACCGCATTGAGCTTATCCGTCAGCTTCGGGGCGTCAAATACTACAACGACTCCATCGCCTCCAGCCCCACCCGCACCATTGCGGGGCTGCGCTGCTTCACAAAGGTTCGCCCCATCCTTATCGCGGGCGGTCACGACAAGCACATCCCCTTTGACAAGCTGGGTCAGGAAATCGTTGACCGTGTAAAGGCGCTCTACCTTACCGGCGAAACCGCGGAGCGTATCCGTGCCGCCGTTTTGGAAACACCGGGCTATAACCGCAACACCCTCCCCATCTATGTTATCGACGACTTCACAGAGGCTGTGCTTGCCGCCTCAAACAGCGCCACCGACGGCGACGTTGTCATGCTCTCCCCCGCCTGTTCTTCCTTCGACAAATTTAAAAACTTCGTGGAACGGGGAAACACCTTCCGTTCTATCGTTTTGGGATTGGAGTAAAAATGCTTTTAAGAGAAATGATTTTTGACCTTTGCGGAATTGCCGCCCCCTCCGGTTTTGAGGACAAGGCTTATGCCCGCATTTCCCAGCTTCTTGCCCCCTATGTGGACGAAATCAAAAAAGACAGCATGGGCAACCTTATCGCCGTGAAAAAATGCGGCAAGCCCAACGTTAAGAGCCTAATGTTCGACGCCCACATGGACGAAATCGGGCTTATCGTCACCGACACCTACAAGGGCTTTCTCCGCTTTTCCTGCCTTGGTGGCATCGACCCCCGAATGCTGCCCGCCCGTGAGGTAAAAATTCTCACCGACCCTCCCATTTTCGGCGTTATTGACACTCTGCCCCCCCACGCCCTCTCGGCGGAGGACATGGACAAGTCCATCGAGGCGGACAAGCTCTTTATCGACGTTGGCTTAAGCGAGGAGGAGGCGGCAAAGCGCATTCCCCGTGGCACCCCCATTGTTTTTGCGGGCGGCTGCGAGGGGCTTTCCGAAACCGTAATTTGCGGCAAGGCGCTGGACGACCGTGCCTGTGTTGCCATCATCATCAAAACCATGGAAAACCTTGCCAAGGCGGAGCTTAATGTTGACCTTTTCTGCCTTATCAGCACCCAAGAGGAGCTGGGCTTCCGTGGCGCGACAACCGGTGTCTTTTCAATTAACCCGGACTACGCCGTTGCAATCGACGTTACCCACGCCGCCACTCCCGACTCCAAAAAAGGCGAAACCATGGACATGGGCGCGGGCGCCGCAATCGGCGTTGGCCCCAACATGAGCCGCAACATCACAAACGCACTTACAGACTGCGCAAAAAGCCACGACATTCCCTTCCAAACCGAGGTCATCAGCGGCTGCAGCGGCACAAACGGCTGGGTTATCCAAACCTGCCGTGAGGGTGTTTCCACCGCCGTTTTGTCCCTGCCCGTCAAATACATGCACAGCCCTGTGGAGGCAATGGACATTGCCGACGCGGAGGCAATCGTTTCACTGCTCACAAAATTCACAGCTAACATCGGGGAGGCGGGACTATAATGCTTGACACCATAAAAACACTTTGCTATTTAAGCGGCGCCTCCGGTTACGAGGACGAGGTGCGTGACTATATTCTGGAGCGGGTTATGCCCCATTCCGAAAAAATCATCACCGACCCCATGGGCAACCTTATCGTTTTCAAAAAAGGCAAAAAGCCCTGCTCCCAAAAAATTCTGATTTGCGCCCACATGGACGAGGTCGGCATCATCGTCACCGGAATTGACGACAAGGGCTATCTCCGCTTCGACTTTTTGGGCGGCGTTGACCGCCGTGTGGTCATCGGAAAACGTGTCTACATCGGAAAAGACCGTGTTCCCGGCGTTATCGGCATCAAAGCTTACCACCTTGTCAGCAAGGAGGAGGAAAAAACCGTCCCCAAGCGTGAGGATATGTATATCGACATCGGCGCAAAATCCGAAAAGGACGCCAAGGAGCTTGTCTCCCTTGGTGACGCCGGCGTTTTTGACGACAGCATTTTGGAATTCGGCGACGGCTTCCTTAAAGCCAAGGCAATCGACGACCGTGTGGGTTGCGCCGCCATGATTAAGCTTTTGGAGGGGGAGCTCCCCTGCGACTGCATGTTTGCCTTCACCGTTCAGGAGGAGGTTGGCGCAAGAGGCGCAAAAATCGCCGCCGCCCGACTTAATCCCGACATCGCCATCGTTTTGGAGAGCACCACCGCCTCAGATTTGCCCGACGTGCCCGAGGGCAAGCGCATCTGCGCTTTGGGCGAGGGGCTTGTCATCCCCTTTATGGACAAGGGTGCCATCTACAACCGTGAGCTTTTTGCCCTTACCACCCGCCTTGCGGACGAGCAGGGCATCAAGTGGCAAACAAAAACCATGATCGCCGGCGGCACGGACGCCCAAGCGGTTCAGCGCAGCGGCGCAGGGGTCAAAACCATCGCAATCTCCGCCCCACTGCGCAACATCCACTCCCCCGCCAGCATCGCGAAAATTTCCGATTTCACCTCCATGCCGGAGCTAACCCTTCACCTTTTGGAGGCAATTTCCCAAGAATAGAGGACTTTTTAATAAAATGAGTTTAAAAGATATTTCCCCAAAGGTTCGACAGCTTGCAAACGAAACCCAAAAAGAGCTTGCCGAAGTCTTTGCAAAAATTGACGCCAACGCGGAGGACTGCACCCTTCGGGTTATGGACGCCTTTCAGGAATTTCGGGTTGCCGAAGCCTGCTTTGCGGGCACAACGGGCTACGGCTATGACGACCTTGGCCGTGAAACCCTTGACAAAATCTATGCCCGAGTTTTCGAAGCGGAGAGCGCCCTTGTTCGCATCGGCTTTGTAAACGGCACCCACGCCATCGGCAGTGCCCTTTTCGCAATTTCAAAGCCGGGTGAAACTCTGCTTTCCGTAACAGGTGCCCCCTATGACACCCTGCAAACCACCATCGGCATCACAGGGGACGGCGACGGCTCCCTCAAATATTTTGGCGTCAACTACGCCCAAGTTGAGCTTTTGCCAAACGGTGCCCCGGATTTAGCCGCCATCAAAATCGCGGCGGCGGACGAAAAAGTCGGCGCAATCACAATTCAGCGCTCCCGAGGCTACGGCTCCCGCCCCGCTCTTGGCATTGACGACATCGAAAAAATCATCAAAGCCATCCGCAGTGTCAACACCCACGCCCACATTTTGGTGGACAACTGCTACGGCGAATTTACCGAAAATCGTGAACCCACGGCAGTTGGTGCCGACCTTATCGCCGGCTCTCTCATCAAAAATCCCGGCGGCGGACTTGCCCCCACAGGCGGCTACATCGCCGGTCGGGCAGATTTGGTCGAGCGTGCCGCAAGGCGGCTTACAATGCCGGGCATCGGCGGCGAATGCGGCAGTACCTTGGGCAACAATCGCCTGCTTTTCCAAGGCTTTTTCATGGCTCCCCACACCACCGCCCAAGCCCTGAAAACCATGGCGCTCTGCGCGGGAATGCTCCAAAAGCTGGGCTACAAAACCTCCCCCGCCCCCGATGAAGCACGGCACGACATCATCCAAATGATTGAATTCGGCTCTGCCGAAAAGCTTTGCAAATTCTGCGCCGGCATTCAGCACGGCTCACCCGTGGACTCCTATGTCACCCCCCTGCCTTGGGCAATGCCCGGCTATGAGGACGAAGTCGTCATGGCGGCGGGTGCCTTTATCCAAGGCTCCTCAATTGAGCTTTCCTGCGACGGTCCCCTTCGGGAGCCCTTCACAGGCTATGTTCAGGGCGGGCTGACCTTCGAATCCGGCAAGCTTGGCATAATGCTTGCCGTTGATGAAATATTAGCCGCCGAATAAACATATATAAATGGCATAGGGGGAATTTCTATGCCATTTAAACCGCGTTTTCGACGTGCACGGCTTTTTTTCCATCGCAACGCCCGCCCCGTCTCCGACTTTTCCAATAAAAAGGGCGCAATCATCCTTATCGTCCTCATCATTATTTTGGGCTTTTCCCTCCACGCCTCCTCGGTTTTTCTTAAGGATATCGCCGGGGAAATCGCCCTTTCCGACGCAACGGATATCATCACCGCCACCATCAACGACACCATCCACGAAAAAATGAGCGAGGGTCAATACGACTACAACTATTTTGTCACCCTCCACAAGGACGAAAACCAAAACATAACCGCAATTTCCGCCAATATGGCGCGGATTAACACCCTGTCCTCGGACATCTTAAACGATGTCATAAAATCCACCAACAGCGGCGCTCTTGACCTTAAAATCCCCTTCGGCAACCTTTTGGGCTCAAACCTTCTTTTGGGTCGTGGGCCAAACATTCCCGTGGAGATTATCATGCTGACCAGCTCCTATGCGGATTTTCGCAATGAGCTTTCCTCCGCCGGAATTAACCAAACCAAGCACCAAATAATCCTTGAGGTTCGGGTTCAAATCGACGTTTTACTGCCTTGGGAGGTTCGCTCCACCGAGGTTTTGAGCGAGGTTCTAATCGCCGAAACCATCATTGTCGGCAAGGTGCCCGACACCTATCTCTCCTTAAAATAGTCCCCCAAACATCCGAAAATTTTTCTCGGCAGGTGAAGCATTTATGGACGCAAAACAAGAAATACAGCAGCTTTCGGAAGCTCTGGAGCGCTACAACCACGAGTATTACATCAGCGACGCGCCCACGGTTTCGGACTTCGAATACGACGGGAAAATGCGCCGACTGATTGAGCTTGAGGAGGCAAACCCGGAGCTTATCCTTGAAACCTCCCCCAGCCGACATGTGGGCGGCAAGCCCTTGGAAAAATTTTCCCAACTGCGGCATCAGGTTCCTTTGGAGAGCCTTACCGACGTTTTTTCCTTTGAGGAACTGCAAACCTTCTATACCCGCACAAATGAAGCCTTGGAGGGCGAGCAGCTCTATGTCACCGAGCCGAAAATTGACGGGCTTTCCGTTGCCGCCGAATATCTGGACGGCAAATTTATCCGCGGCGCCACAAGGGGCGACGGCATGGTGGGCGAGGACGTAACAGAAAACCTCCGCACCCTCCGCTCCCTTCCAAAAACCCTTAAAAACGCCCCCCACCGCCTTATCGTCCGTGGCGAAGCCTACATGTCCCGAGAGGTTTTTGCGGAGCTTAACGAACAGCGTGAAATAGAGGGCGAAAAGCTTTTCGCAAACCCCCGCAACGCGGCTGCAGGCTCCCTGCGTCAACTGGACAGCAGCATCGCCGCCGCCCGCAAGCTTGACATCATTGTTTTTAACATCCAGCTTTCCGAGGGGCGGGACTTTTCCTCCCACCGTGCCTCCTTGGACGCCCTTTCCGAAATGGGCTTTCCCGTTGTGCCCTACAAGCTTTGCAAAAGCTTTGAGGACTGCCGAGAGCGCATCGAATGGCTGGGCGAGCATCGGGACAGCCTGCCCTACGACATTGACGGCGCCGTCATAAAGCTTGACGACCTTCCACTGCGCCTCCAATTGGGCAGCACGGCAAAAGCTCCACGCTGGGCTGTTGCCTACAAATATCCCCCGGAAATCAAGGAAACCTATGTAGAGGACATTTTGGTTCAGGTGGGGCGCACAGGGGTTTTAACCCCCAAGGCGCTGGTTCGTGCCGTTCGGCTGGCGGGCACCACCGTCACCAACGCCACCCTCCACAACCAAGATTTTATCGACAAAATGGACGTCCGCGTGGGCGACGCCGTTCTAATCCAAAAAGCGGGTGAAATCATCCCCGAAATTTTGGAGGTGGTGCTCTCAAAGCGCCCCGAAAACACCGTCTCCTTTAAACTTCCTGAGCTTTGCCCCGAGTGCGGCTCCCCTGTTGTGCGGGACGAGGACGGCGCGGCGCTCCGCTGTACGGGGCTTGAATGCCCTGCCCAGCTTTTGCGGAACATCGCCCATTTTGCCTCACGGAACGCCATGGACATCGACGGCTTGGGCATCTCCATCACCCAAGCACTCATCAAGGAAAAGCTTATTTCCACCCCGGCGGAGCTTTATTTTCTCGACCACGAAAAGGTTGCCCTCATCCCCGGGCTTGGCAAAAAATCCGCCGAAAATCTGCTTTCCGCCATCGAAAAAAGCAAGGAGCAGGGGCTTTCCCGCCTGCTTTGCGCCTTTGGAATTCGTCAGGTGGGGCAAAAAGCGGCAAAGGTTCTCGCCGCCCACTACGACAATTTGGACGTCCTTTGCGCCGCCACAATCGAGGAGCTGACCGTCATTCCCGACATCGGACCCATCACGGCGCTCTCCCTTGTTTCTTGGCTCAAAAATCCCCAATCCAAGCACCAAATTGAGCTTTTGCGAAGCGCGGGTGTCAGCTTTGAAAGCCGCGAAACACGGCTGGACGACCGCTTTGCGGGAAAAACCTTTGTCCTTACCGGCGCTTTAAGCGCCTTCACAAGGGACGAAGCCGCGGCGCTAATCGAAAGCTTTGGCGGCAAGGCTGCAGGCTCTGTTTCCAAAAAGACCACATTTGTGGTGGCGGGCGAGGAAGCGGGTTCAAAGCTTACAAAAGCCCAAAGCCTTGGCATTCCCGTGCTTTCGGAGCAGGAATTTTCCGAAATGCTGAAATAATTTCAAACAAAAGGATAGCATTTTTGCAAGCGCTCATTATTTTTCTTGCAATTGTCGGGAAGGGTGCTATAATATAAAACTTATGAAGATAAATGCTTTTTTGGCGATCATCGCCTGTAAATCAACAACAAAATTACTGCGGCTTTTAGGACGCGGCGGAACAGCAATCCCCGGCAAAATCGCCTTGAAGCTTTGCCCCTCTCTGCTCTCAATTGTGGCGGAGAAGGTGCGCTGTGTCATCATCACAGGCACAAACGGCAAAACAACAAGCGCGCGAATTGTGGAGGAAATCTTTGCAAAGTCCGGCGCGTCTTACTTTGCCAACCGCTCGGGCGCAAACCTTATCAACGGCATCACCGCCGAATTTATCGAAAACAGCAGTCTTTTCGGCAAGCCGAAAAAAACCTTTGCCATCATCGAAGCCGATGAGGCAGCCTCTGTCGCCGTCTGCCTTGCGCTGAACCCGGAGGCGCTTCTTGTCACCAACATCTTCGGCGACCAGCTTGACCGCTTTGGGGACGTTCTCACAACCCGCAACAGCATCTTGGGCGGCATCAAAAATTCCCCCAACGCCACAGTTTGCCTTAACGCGGACTGCTCCCTTTCCGCCTCCTTGGCTGGGGAAATACAAAACCCCATCATCTATTTCGGCGTTGACACCCCCATCTACAAAAGCCCGGTGGACGAGGTTTCCGACGCCACCCACTGCATCCACTGCCACCACGAATACGAATACAGCTACCGCACCTTCGGGCATTTGGGCGGCTATTCCTGCCCCAATTGCGGCTTTAAGCGCCCCACGCCCCAGGTCGCCATCACGGAAATTCTAAGCTCCGATATGGACTCCACCTCGGTTTCCGCAAAAGTTTTCGGCGACAGCGAAGCCTTCACAATCAACCTTCCCGGTGGCTACAACATCTACAACGCCGCCGGCGCTCTTGCTGTTTCGGAGCATTTTGCCATCGACCGCAAAACTGCGGAAAACGCCATCGGCAGCTTTAGCTGTGGCTTTGGACGCATGGAGCAATTTGACCTTGGCGGTCACAGCGCCCGCATGATTTTGGTCAAAAATCCCGCCGGCTGCAATCAGGTTTTGAACTACCTTGCAGGGCTTACTGAAAAAACCGTTTTCGTCTGCTGTCTTAACGACATGACGGGCGACGGCACCGATGTTTCTTGGGTTTGGGACGTTAACTTTGAAAAGCTCTCCGAAATGGGCGAGCTTCTCGACCATGTTTATGCCTCGGGAATTCGCGCCGCCGACATGGCGGTTCGCCTCAAATATGCGGGCATCCCCACGGACAAGCTGAGCATTTGCGAGGACTACGACGAACTCATTAAACTAATGGCGGCACAGCCCCTGCCTGTTGTTATCATGCCCACATATTCCGCCATGATGGATCTTCGCGCACGCTTGAGCGAAGCCTTTGGCGGCAAAGATTTTTGGGAATAGGAGTGAAAAAGTGAAGCTGAATATATGTCACCTCTACCCCGACGTTTTAAACCTTTACAGCGACGCGGGCAACGTTCTCTGCCTAAAACAGCGCCTGCTGTGGCGCGGCATCGACTGCGAAGTTACGGAGCTTCCGCTGGGCGCTAAAGCCGATTTTAACCAATTTGACCTCTTTTTTCTTGGTGGCGGTCAGGGCTTCCAAGCCGCCGCTCTGCTTAAGGATTTAAAAGCCGGCAAGCTCCACGAAATCATCGCCGCAATCGAGGACGAGCGGGTTTTTCTTGCCATCTGCGGCGGCTTCCAACTGCTGGGCGAATACTTTGTGACCACAGCGGGCGAGCAAATTGATTACATCGGCGCTCTCCCCCTTCACACCATCGACAGCGAAACCCGCATGACCGGCAATTGCCGCTTTAGCTGCAGCCCGGAAAACGGCGGCTTCGACGTTGTCGGCTTTGAAAACCACAGCGGCAAAACCTATCTGAACTCCGGGCTTGCCCCCCTTGGAAAAGTCATTAAGGGCTTCGGCAACAACGGCGAGGACGGCACTGAGGGTGCCCGCTACAAAAACGTTTTCGCCTCCTACAGCCACGGCCCCCTGCTCCCAAAAAATCCCCAGCTTGCGGACGAAATCCTTAAAATCGCTCTTAACCGCCGCCACCCGGGCGCGGAGCTTCAACCCTTAGACGACGCCATCGAAAACACCGCTCACGACTACATGAGCGCCCGACTAAAGTAAAAAAAAGCACAGCCCCGAAGCCAAGGTTTCGGGGCTGTGCTTTTATTTTTGAACCCAAAGGACGAATAAAACCCCGGCCAATGACCGGGGCTTTACTCTGTGAGAGGATTATATTAAGAGGATGGGGGGAGAAAAAGCTTTTTGAAATCTCAAGCAATCAAAGTCTGCTTACCCGCCGGCGTTTCTGCTTACGTCTTCGGGTCTTTGTTTCCTTGAGCATGTATACATCATAATTCATACATTTGACCGCGTTATGAATACATTGTAAAGAGATTATTAACACAAGGGGGGATTTATGAACAATTGCACATTGGGGA